>JAUVWK010000195.1 GCA_030604165.1 Alphaproteobacteria bacterium
CGAAGCAAACGTCCTTGACGCCGTTGATGAAGCTCTTCGGTATCGCCTGCACGCGGGGATCGGCATAAAACCGCTTCAGCTCCGGCTTGTCGGTGAACGAGCGCAGCGGCTGCGGCTGCCAGCGCCTTAGATCCGCTGTCTGCTCCTCCGCCGTCATGTCCTGCATCCAGGTTTCGCGAATGATCGCCTGCGGCGGCACCGGATAGGCGTTGCCGCTCATGCCCCCGAGCCCCTCGGAGAAGGCCGGCGGGCAGGCATCGAGGATCGATTCCCCGTCCTTGAGGAGGAAGCCCATATACCAGATCACATGCGAGATACGCTCGGGCACCTCCTGGACGACGAGTTGACAGACCAGCCCGCCGGTGCTGTTGCCGACCAGCACGACATCGGCGAGCGCGTGCGAGTCCATGAATTCGATGATCGCCTTGGGGTAATCTGCCAGCGTGGCCTGCGGCAGCTCGTCGAGCCGCTCGCCGTGGCCGGGGCAATCGACGGCATAGGCCTCGCGCCCCCAGGCCCGCATGATTTGAATGACCTTGTCCCAGCACCAAGCGCCGCGCCAGGCGGGATGGATGAAAATATAGGGCACATCTTGCTTGAACCGAGCCATGGCACCGCCTCCCGGATGATGCGATCGAGTCTATGCCGTAAGATATCACGGGCGCGGCGCAAACGATGGCCACACCTAAGACGAGCCAAGCAACCATGACCGTCTCCCTGGACATCGCCGCCATCGCGCCGGACTTTCCGCATTACCGCGTCGCCCTGGTGGTGGCCGCGGGGCTAACCATCCGGCCCGCGCGTCAAGCTCGACGCGCCCTGAGCCGCCGGCCGATCTCTTTGCTTGCTCAGCCCCCCGCCTTTTGCGCGGCGTCCATCATGGCGTGCAGCATTTCGGGCTTGGGCACGCTGGGCTTGGGGTAGGCCTTGCGGCTGTGGGTGAGGCCGAGACCGAGGATGCATTCGGCCAGCTTGTAGGTCAGCGGTCCCGGATTGATCACCGGCACCGGCAGGTTTTCGGCCATGTGGCCGTGCGCCTGATGCATGGTGGTCGAGCCCAGCAGGATGACCTCGGCGCCGTCTTGCTCGATACATTGCATGGCGCAATCGACGAGTTTCGGAAACACCACCTCCTCCTTGCCGCCCAAGAGGTTTTCCACATCCGGCATGACGTTGATCGAGCGCACCGAGGCGAGCCGGTCGGTCATGCCGTATTCCTGCGCGGTTTTCTTGTAAAGCGGGATCCAGCCGTCCCATTGGGTGACGACGGAGAACCGGTTGCCGAGCATCAGCGCCATCAGATAGGAGGCGCGGCCCGGGCCGATCACGGGGATATCCATATAAGAGCACATGGCGTTCATGCCGGAATCGCTCATGGTGTCGATACAAACCGCGTCGTAGCCATCCTCCTCGGCGCTCAAGGCGGCTTCGAAGAGGGCGACGTCGCCCAGGATGTAGTCGTGGTAGCAGTCGAGAATCGCGGGCCCGGCCTTGACGCCGCGGAAGTCGAACTCGATGTCGGGCCCGAATTTGACGGAATCGAGCTGTAGGCGGCGGTTGTCGAGCCCCGTCTCGTCGAAGGCGAACGGAACGATTACCAGCACTTTGGCCATAATGATCTCCCCGGTGGCAGGTTCGAAGGGCGCTTGTCGCCATGATTCATCGGCCATCATGGACCAGAAGGACCGGCTTCGGAAAGGCCTTGCGCGGACCGGATCCGAAACCCTCGGCCGCGCCCGAACCGCCGCCTTGACGGCGCGCGGCGGCGGTCTCAAACTGCCCCTTTGCGACAGAGAAAAGACGGCGAAAAGACGTCGAAAAGGCGTGTCGAACAAAGCATTTGGACGGCCGGTGGCGGGCCGCCCGGAAGGTCTGTATGAAACTGATTGGCGTGGATGTCGGCGGCACCTTCACCGACCTGATCATCACCGATACCGAGACCGAGCAAACCGCGATCCACAAGGTGCCAACCACGCCGGACGACCCCTCCGAAGGCGCCGCCGAGGGCATCCGCGCGCTCTGCCAGCGCAGCGGCTTCGATCCCGCCACCATCGAGCATGTCTTCCACGGCACCACGATCGCGACCAACGCGGTGCTGCAACATGACGGCGCGCGCACCGGCATGATCACCACGGCGGGCTACCGCGACATCATTCACATCGGCCGCCACCAGCGCCCGCAGAATTACTCCATCATGCAGGACATCCCCTGGCAGGCGCGGCCCCTGGTCCGCCGCCGCCACCGGCACACGGTGCGCGAGCGCCTGGGTCCGCCGCGGGGCGAGGTGCTCGAGCCGCTCGACGAGGACGACGTGCGCCGGGCGGCACGGGCGCTGAAAGAGCAGGGTGTCGAGGCGATCGCCATCTGCTTCCTGTTCTCCTACCTCGACCCGCGCCACGAAACGCGCGCCCGCGAGATCGTGCTCGAGGAGTATCCGCAAGCCTTCGTCGCCACCTCGGCCCGCGTCGCGCCGCAGTTTCGCGAGTTCGAGCGCTTCACGACGGCGGCGATGAACGCCTTCATCGGGCCCAAGGTGCGCACCTACGTGCAACGTTTCGAGGGCCGTTTGCGCGAGGCCGGCCTGACCGCGGACCTCCATATCATGGGCTCCAACGGCGGGGTCGCCACCGCCGCCACGGTGGCCGAGCTGCCGGTGGTGACGCTGCTCTCCGGCCCGGCCGCCGGCGTGCTCGGCGGCGCCTGGGCGGCGGCGCGCTCAAAACGCTCGAAGCTGATTACCTTCGACGTCGACGGCACCAGCGCCGACATCGGCATCGTCATCGACGGGCGCTATAGCGAGGCGACGGCGCGCGACACCTGGATCGGCGGCTATCCGGTCCTGGTGGCGATGATCGACATCGGCACCATCGGCGCCGGCGGCGGCTCGATCGCCCATGTCGATGCCGGCGGCGCCTTCAAGGTGGGTCCGCAAAGCGCGGGCTCGCGGCCGGGTCCGGCTTGCTACAACATGGGCGGCACCGAGCCCACCGTGACCGACGCCAATCTCGTGCTCGGGCGCCTGGACGCCGACAATTTCCTCGGCGGCGAGATGGCGCTCGACGTGGCGGCCGCGGAACAGGC
This sequence comes from Alphaproteobacteria bacterium, assembly GCA_030604165.1. Classification (GTDB taxonomy): domain Bacteria; phylum Pseudomonadota; class Alphaproteobacteria; order UBA828; family UBA828; genus JAUVWK01. The sequence continues at coordinate 3,082 of JAUVWK010000195.1, forward strand.
GGTGGACCGGCTCGCCGATCGGCTCGGCCTCGACCGGCTCGAGGCGGCCGAGGGCGTGCTCACCATCATCAACAGCAACATGGCCAACGCCATCCGCGCCAAGACGGTGCAGAAGGGTCTCGATCCGCGCGGCTTCGCACTCGTCGCCTTCGGCGGCGCCGGACCGTTGCACGGCGCCGAGGTCGCGGCCATGCTCGAGATCCCGGAGCTGGTGGTGCCGCCCCATCCCGGCATCACCTCGGCGGCCGGCCTGCTCACCACCGATCTGAAATACGACCAGATCAAGACCGCGTTCCAGGTCAAGGGCGCGGTCGACCTGGCGCGCCTCGGCGACGATTTCGCGGGCCTGGGCAAGGAGCTGCTCGAGCAGTTCGCGGCCGACGGCCTCGGCGCCGATCAGGTCGCCCAACAGCGCTTCGGCGATCTGCGTTATGTCGGCCAAGGCTATGAGCTGCGCGTGCCCTTCCCCGACGGCCGCCTCGACGAGGCGGCGCTCGAGCAGGTCTGGCAGGCCTTCCACAAGCAGCACGAGCAGGAATACGGCCACCACTTCGCCGACAGCCCGATCGAGATCGTCAATATCCGCCTCACCGGCGTCGGCGCAATGCCGAAGATCGCCGCCACGGTCGCCCCCGCCGGCGGCTCGCGCGCGGCCGCGCGGATCAAATCGGCGCCCTCGGTGTTCCGCGTCAACGGGGCCTTGGAAAGCTTCGAGACCGATTTCTACGCGCGCGAAAAGCTGCCGCAGGGCGAGGCGATCGAAGGCCCCGCCATCATTCTTCAAAAGGACGCCACCACGGTGATCCCGCCGGGTTGGCAGACAGTCGTGGACGAAAGCGCTAACCTGATCTTGACAGCCGAAGCAAAAGGAAACGCCTAATGGCAAAGGCTACTGCCACCGCTCGTACCAACGTGGCCCCGATCGATCCGGTGACCGCCAACGTGATCCAGGGCGCGTTGGAAAACATCGCGGTGGAGATGGGCTACAAGCTGATGCGCATGTCGTACTCCAGCATCATCCGGGAATCGGAAGACTTCGGCGCCGCGATCATCGACACGCAAGCCCGCCAGCTTTGCGAATCCAAGCAAAGCACACCGCTGCAAAGCGGGCCCATCCCGGGTTATGTGCGGGGCATGCTGCGGCTTTTCGAGGAGCGCGGCGAGGCCATCAATCCGGGCGACGTGATCATTCACAACTCGGCCTATCACGGCGCCTCGCACGGGCCGGACGTGGCCTTCATCGTGCCGGTCTTTCACAAGGAGCAAATCGTCGGCTATTCGGTGACCACCGCCCACCATCTCGATATCGGCGCGCTCAGCCCGGGCTCGTGCGGCATCGTCGACGCCATGGACGCCTACGCCGAGGGCTTGCAGTTCAAGGCGCTCAAGGCTTACGACCAGGGCCGGCGCAACGAAGCGCTGTGGCACATCCTGCGCGACAATATCCGCGCCTCGGACCTGGTGGTGGGCGATATGGAGGCGCAGGTCGCGGCCGCGCGCATCGGCGCCGAGCGTTATCTGGAGCTGATCGAGCGCTATGGCCTGGCCACCGTGCAGGCGGCCTCGGAAGAGCTCATGAACTACTCCGAGCGCCTCATGCGCCAGGCCATCGAGGCGTTGCCGGACGGCGGCTACGCGGCGGAAGGCTTTGTCGACGGCTTCCAGGACGATCCCGACCGGCGCGACTTCAAGATCGCGGTGACCGTGACGGTCAAGGGCTCGGACCTGACCGTCGACCTGAGCGGCACCGCAAAGCAATGCGACGACCGGCCCATCAACATGCCGCTCGAAGGCACGGTGGATTGCGCCATCTGGCTCACCATTCGCTCGATCCTGCTGGACAGCGACGTCTACGGCCACATCCCGCAGAACTCCGGCCTGATCCGCCCCATCGAGATCGTCGCGCCCAAGGGAACGCTGGCGAACCCGATCTTTCCGGCGCCGACCATCGCGCGCTTCGTGCCCGGCAATATCGTCGCCGACACGCTGATGCGCGCGCTGACCCAGGCCGTGCCGAAGCAGGTCAGCGCCGGGGTCGGCAACCTCAAGGTGATCGCCTTCAGCGGCATCAAGAACGGGCAGCACTGGGTGCATATGGATATTCACGAGGGCTCCTATGGCGGCCGCTACGGCAAGGACGCCATGGACGCCGTCGATACGCTTTACGCCAACACCCGCAACAATCCGATCGAAGACATCGAATCGCATCTGCCCTTGCGCGTCAGCCGCTACGAGCTGCGCGACGACGCGGCCGCGGCGGGGCGCTGGCGCGGCGGTATCGGCTCGGTGCGCGAGGTCACCTTCCTCGAGGACAGCTTCATCTCGGTCGAGGGCGACGGCCACAAGTTCGAGCCCTGGGGCTTCGACGGCGGCGCCAATGGGCGCACCGCGAGCCTGGTCTACCACCAGGCGGACGGCGCGGACTTGGATCTGCCCTCGATGATGCCGAACCGGGCCGTGCGCGCCGGCGAGCGGCTCACTCTGACCGGCACTTGCGGCGGCGGCTACGGCGACCCGCTGGAGCGCGCGCCGGAGGAGGTCTTGCAAGACGTGCTCGACGGCTACATTTCCGCCGCCTCCGCGCACCGCGATTACGGCGTGGTCATCGGCGGCGCGATGGCGCTGGATAAGGCGGCCACCGCCAAGGCGCGCAAGGCCCGCCAGGCCAAAGCGCCGCAAAACGCTAGGAGCTAGGCGATGAAGATCAAGGTCATCAAC
>JAUVWK010000444.1 GCA_030604165.1 Alphaproteobacteria bacterium
GCCCCGAGCACGAGCACAACGATGGTCTCGGCCGACAAGCTGCCGCGGCGCTCGAGCACAAAGCCGCCGAGCACCGCCGCGGCCACGAAGGCCACCGAGCCCCAAAGCCGCACCCGGCCATAGCCCGCGTGCGCCGAGACCAAGCGTAGCGAGAGCGTCTCGGCGAGCGGCAGCGTGCTCGAAAAGGCGAAGAAAAAAGCCATGCTGGCCAGCAGCAGCGGCCAGAAGCCGTCGGTCCAGAAAAATGCGAAGGCGAGGGCGAAAGCGCTCAGCGCGCAGGCGATCAACGGGCGGCGGGTATGGCCGGTGCGGTCGGCAATACGCGCGATCAGCGGCCCGGCGAGGCGCAGCCACAGGGTCAGCGCCAGCAACAGGCCGATCTGGCGCGCGCTCATGCCCTTGGCCTCGAGATAGAGCGGCCAGAAGGGCAAGAGGACACCGACGACGAGGAAATATCCGGCGTAGAACCCCGATAGGCGAAGCTGGATCCGGCGCCCGCCCGAAGACGACGGCGACGAGGGCGGCGTCGGCGCGCCGGCGCCGGCGGGCTGATCCATCGCTGATTGTCTCCCGGAGGTGGGCGGAAAAGACGGCGCGTGGCATAGTGGTCCGCGAGGGTGCGAAGGGCAACTCAGGGGGGCCGCAATGGCTTCGGGCAAGACCGCGAAACAGACCGCCGAGCGGCCCGCCGCGGCGCCTGCCGAAGGCGGCGCCCCGCGCCATGTTTTCCTGATCGACGGCTCGGGTTTTTTGTTCCGCGCCTTTCACGCCCTGCCGCCCATGACCCGGCCCGACGGCACGCCGGTCAACGCCGTGCTCGGCTTCACCAACATGCTGTGGAAGATCCTGCGCGAGACCGACGCCGATGTGGTGCTCGTCATCTTCGACGCGGGACGCAAGACCTTTCGCAACGAGCTCTACCAGGACTACAAGGCCAATCGGCCGGAGCCGCCGGAGGAACTAGTGCCGCAGTTCGCGCTGGTGCGCGAGGCAACGCGGGCTTTCAATCTGCCGGCGATCGAGCTCAAGGGCTTCGAGGCCGACGACATCATCGCGACCTATGCCCGCCTCGGCCGCGAGCACGGCGCCAAGGTCACCATCGTCTCCTCCGACAAGGACCTCATGCAGCTCGTCGAAGACCACAGCGTCGTGCTCTACGATTATTTCAAGAATCGGATGATCGATGCCGCGGGCGTGCGCGAGAAGTTCGGGGTCGGCCCGGAACGCGTGGTCGACGTTCAGGCCCTGGCCGGCGATTCGTCGGACAACGTGCCCGGCGTGCCCGGTATCGGCGTCAAGACGGCGGCCCAGCTGATCAACGAATATGGCGACCTTGAGTCGGTGCTGGCGCGCGCCGCGGAAATCAAGCAACCGAAGCGCCGGCAAAGCTTGCTCGAGAACGCCGAATTGGCGCGCCTCTCGCGCGAGCTGGTGCGCCTGCGCGACGACGCGCCGGTGAACGAGCCGCTCTCCGGACTGGGCCTCAAGGCGCCCGAGCCCGAGACGCTGCTCGGCTTTCTCAAGGATCAGGCCTTCAAGTCGACGCTCGCCCGGATTGCCAGCCAATTGGGCGCCGACGAGCCCGGCGCGAGCCCGCCGGCGGGCGGGACGGCCCCCGCGGCGCAAGACCCGGCGGCGTATTCCCTGGTCCGCTCACTCGCCGACCTCGAAGCCTGGGTCGGGCGCGCCCGGCTCGCGGGACTGGTCGCGGTCGATACGGAAACCACCTCGCTCGACCCGGAGCGCGCCAAGCTGGTCGGCGTCTCGCTGGCGATCGTGCCGGGCGAAGCCTGCTACGTGCCGCTCGCCCACGTCTCGCCCGATCTGCTGCAAGGCGGCGAGGACTTGACGCAGATTCCGCTCGACGATGCGCTGGGCGCGCTCGCACCCCTGCTGGCCGATCCGGGCGTCCTCAAGGTCGGGCAGAACATCAAATACGACATGCGCGTGCTGGCGCGCCACGGCCTCGCCATCCACCCCGTGGACGACAGCATGCTGATCTCCTATGTGCTCGATGGCGGGCTGCACGGCCACGGCATGGACGAGCTGTCGGGGCTGCATCTCGGCCACAAGCCGATCGCCTACAAGGAGGTCGCGGGCTCGGGCCGCAACCGGATCACCTTTGACCAGGTGCCGCTCGACAAGGCGCGGGATTACGCGGCCGAAGACGCCGACATCACCCTGCGCCTGCACGCTGTGCTCAAGCCGCGGTTGCTCCAGGAGCGCTTGGTCACGGTCTACGAGACCATCGAGCGGCCGCTGATCCCGGTGCTCGCCCGCATGGAGAGCGCCGGCATCGAAGTGGACAAGGCGGCGCTCAACCGTCTCTCCCAGGATTTCTCCGTGCGCATCGCCGAGCTGGCGCAGCAGATTCACGGCCTCGCCGGGCGCGACTTCACCATCGGCTCGCCGAAACAACTCGGCGAAGTGCTGTTCGACGAGATGGCGCTGCCGGGCGGCAAGAAGGGCAAGTCCGGGGCCTACGCCACCGGCGCCGACATCCTCGAGAATTTGGCGGCCCAAGGCCACGACCTGCCGGCGCGCGTCTTGGACTGGCGCCAGCTGGCCAAGCTCAAGAGCACCTACACCGATGCCTTGATGGCGCATATCAACCCGGAAAGCGGGCGCGTGCACACGTCCTATGCGATGACGGCGGCCAGCACCGGCCGTCTCGCCTCGAGCGATCCCAACCTGCAGAATATCCCGGTGCGCAGCGATGAGGGCCGCAAGATCCGCCGCGCCTTCGTGGCAAAAAAGGGCTGCAAGCTGCTTTCGGCGGATTACTCGCAGATCGAGCTGCGCATCCTCGCCCATGTCGCTGAGGTGGAGGCGCTCAAGGAGGCCTTCCGCGACGGCCTCGACATTCACGCCTTGACCGCGAGCCAAGTGTTCGGCGTGCCGCTGGAGAACATGGACGCCATGGTTCGGCGCCGTGCCAAGGCGATCAATTTCGGTATTATCTACGGCATCAGCCCGTTTGGCCTCGCCCGCCAGCTCGGCATCGGGCAAGCCGAGGCGAAGGCCTATATCGAGGCCTATTTCGAGCGTTTCCCGGGCATCCGCGACTATATGGAGCGGACCAAGACGGCGGCTCACGCCGACGGCTACGTGACCACCCTGTTCGGCCGCGTTTGCCA
>JAUVWK010000123.1 GCA_030604165.1 Alphaproteobacteria bacterium
ACCACGCCGTGGCGCTGATCATGGGCTGGCTGCGCGGCGTGGTTTCGCTCGACCGGGCGGTCAAGGCTGGGCGCTGGGAACCGAGCGCGGCCAAGCTCCGGCGTGCGGCGACCATGACCGCCGGGATCCTGGGCTTGGGCCGGATCGGCAGTTGCAGCGCGCGCAAGCTGGCGGGCCTCGGGCTCCGCGTGCTGGCGCACGACATCGCGCCGCCCGCCGACCCCGGGCCCGCGACCCTGGTGGCGCTGGGTCGGCTTTTGGCGGATAGCGACGTGATCGTCGTGCATCTGCCGCTGACGCCGGAGACCGAGCATCTGGTGGACTGCGAGTTCCTTGCCCGGATGCGGCCCGACGCGCTGTTGGTCAATGTCAGCCGCGGCCCCATCGTCGATACCGAGGCTCTGATCGAGGCGCTCGACAAGGGCGTCATCGCCGGCGCGGCGCTCGACGTGGTCGAGGGCGAGCCGAGCCCGCCCGCCGCCATCATCGCCCGCGACGACGTCATCGTGACCCCCCATGTGGCGTTTTCCTCCGACGCCTCGCTGGCGGAGCTGCGACGCCGCGCGGCCGAGGAAGTGGTGCGCGTGTTGGCCGGCGAACTGCCCGAGAACCCCTGCAACGAACCGTAAGAGAATCCCCCCGCTACTCAGGCCACTGGAAATCGCTGAAGCGTTCGCGCAGGGCCGATTTGAGGAACTTGCCGGCCGACGTGCGGGGGATTTCCTCGATGAAGACATAGCCCGCCGGCGCTTCCGGCACCCACCATTTGGCGAAGGTTGCCGCCAGGTGATCGGCCAGCGCCTCGGGCGTCACTTCGGCCCCCTCCTTGGCCACCACGACGGCGAGCGGGCGCTCCTGCCATTTGGGGTGCGCCACCGCGATCACGGCCGCCTCCTTGACCCCGGGGTGGCCCATCAGCGCGTTCTCCAAATCCACCGAGCTGATCCATTCGCCGCCCGACTTGATCAGGTCCTTGGTGCGGTCGGTGATCTTGACGTAGCCCTCGGCGTCGATGGTGACCACGTCGCCGGTGCCGAACCAGCCGTCGTCGGTCCATTTGTCCTCGGCGCCGGCCTCGGCGTTGTGGTAGCTGGCGGCGACCCAGGGCCCGCGCACCTGCAACTCGCCCATGGTCTCGCCGTCCCAGGGCGCCTCGCCCTTTTCGTCGACCACGCGCGCCTCGACGAACGGCACCGGCAGGCCCTGCTTGGCGCGCAGCGCATATTGCTCGTCTTCCGGCAGCGCCTCCAAATAGCCCTTGAGCGTGCTCACCGTGCCCAAGGGCGTCATCTCGGTCATGCCCCAGGCCTGGATGGTGTGCACGCCGTGCTTGTCGAAGCCCCGGATCATGGCCTCGGGCGCGGCCGAGCCGCCCACCAGCGTGCGCAGCTTGGGATGCAGCTTGCGGGCGCCGGGGTTTTCGTCGAGGGCGTTCAGGATGCCGAACCAGATGGTGGGCACGCCCGCCGCCAGGGTCACCTGCTCGCGCTCGCAAAGATCGAGTAGGCTATCGGCGTCGAGGTGGGGCCCGGGCATGATCGTCTTGGCGCCCACCAACGCGGTGGCATAGGGCAGGCCCCAGGCGTTGGCGTGGAACATGGGCACCACCGGCATCACCGTATCCTTCTGCGACAGGGCGGCGCAGTCGGTCATGCATTCGGCCAAGCTGTGCAGCACCATCGCCCGGTGCGAATAGACGACGCCCTTGGAACGCCCGGTGGTGCCGGAGGTGTAGCACATGCCGCAGGCTTCGTTCTCGTCCAGGTCGGGATAGGCGAAATTATCCGGCGCGCCCTCGAGGAAGGTTTCGTAATTCTCGTAGCCCTCGGGCACGGGCTTGCCGGAGAGCGCCGCGACGAAGACGCGCTCGATCTCGAGGCGATCGCGAACCTGCTCGAACAGCGGCAGCAAGACGTCGTCGACGATGATAAAGCGGTCTTCGGCGTGATTGGCGATATAGGCGATATCGTCCGCGTGGAGGCGGAAATTGAGGGTGTGCAGCACACCGCCCGAGACGGGCACGCCGAAATAGGCCTCGAGATGGACGTAGCTGTTCCACATCATGGTGGCGACGCGCTCGCCGCGCTTCAGACCCGCCTGTTGCAGGGCGGCGGCCAGCTGGCGCGAACGGCGATGCACATCGGCGTAGGTGCAGCGGTGCAGGGACTTGTCCGGCAGGCGGCTGACGATCTCGACCTTGCCGAACAGCTTGCCGGCGCGCTCCAGGATGCTGGGCAGGGTGAGGGGGTAGTCCATCATCGTGCCGTCCATCGCGTCCTCCCCGTCGATGATTCGCCGCCCCGGGCTGGGCGGCGATCGGTTTTGCCTGTCGCTCTTCACGCGATGATGCCCGAACTGTGGGCCATCCTTCAACCGGTCAGGCATCAACCGGCGCGACAGGCCGGGATCAAAGCCATGCCGAGCCTCCGGTTGTTTTTCCAGCGGCGATTGGGGATGCTTGGCGCGGGCACGTATCACGTTGGCAAGGATCGCTCGACCATGGCGCAGATCGCCGATCTCGGGACCCGTATCGAGCTGGTCTCCATGGACCCGCACTGCCATGACATCTCGATCGGGCTCTATGAACAAGGCGCGGCGGATGGGGCGCCGGTGTTTCTGGTGCATAGCTATAGCGGCCAGGCGGGGACGGTGGAGCGGCTCGCCTTCGTCACGCGGGCGATGATGGCGCTGGGCGGCATGGCGGCCGCGCCGGGCGGGGCGCAGCGGCTGCGCTTTGCCTGTGGCAGCGCGCACCGGTTGGCTTGCCGGCGGGTCTTTCTCGAAGCCTGCAAGGTCAAGCCGGAGACCAGCCCCGAGGCGCGGCCGCTCTCGATCTATGACAAGACGTCGGGGCGCAGCATCCGCGTCGAGGGCTCGGGTGGCGGCGCCTATCGGCTCGGCGCCGACGGCGCCGACGACGGCAGGCAGCGGCGTGTCGCCGCGGTCGCGGCTGGGCTGGTCAAGCTCGGCGAGATGCGGACGATCGGTGACAATGGCGACGGCGTTGCCTTCGCTTGCGGCCACGCGCACGATGCGCTGGTTGGGCTGCTGCTGGTGCGTGCGCTCAATGTGCGGGCGACGATGCGCGAGCAGGAGGCGGTCGCCGGCCGCGGCGTGCTCGCCGCGCCCAGTGCCCAGAGCAGCTGATGCGACGTTCGGTGAGGGAAGGAGAAATGGGATGACGACGGAAGCGGTAGGGCCGATGACGAGCCGCGCGCGCGTGCTGGCGGCGCTGCGCCGCGAGCCGGTGGACCGCACGCCAGTCTGCAATCCCACCTCGGTCGCCACGGTGGAGCTGATGGACTTGGTGGACGCGCCGTTCCCGCTCGCCAACCGCGATCCCGAGCTGATGGCGCGCCTGGCGGCGACCAGCTACACCGAGCTCGGCTTCGACAGCATCATGCCGGTGTTTTCCATCATTCAGGAATCCTCCGCCCTCGGCTGCAACATGCAATGGGAGCAGAAGGACAACTGGCCGACCGTGCGCATGAGCGAGCCGATTTGGCGGGACGCGGACGACATCCGGATCCCCAACGATTTTCTCCTGCATCCCGACATGGTTTGCGTCCTGGACGCGATCCGTATCCTGAAAAAGCGCTTTGGCGACGAGGTGGCCATCATCGGCAAGACCATGGGGCCCTGGACGCTCGGTTATCATTGCTTTGGCGTCGAGGCGTTCCTGCTCATGTCGCTGGACGACCCCGGCAAGACCAAGCTCTGCCTCGACCGCATGAAGGAGGCGACGCTGCAGTTCGGGCTGGCCCAGATCGAGGCCGGCGCCGACGCGCTGACCCTGCCCGATCACGCCACGGGCGACTTGGTGAGCGGCGAATATTACGCGCGGTATCTCAAGGACCTGCATGTGGAGTTCGCCGAGCGCCTGCCGGTGCCGTTGATCCTCCATATCTGCGGCCGCACGATAGACCGCATGGACTACATCGCCCAAACCGGCATGGCGGCCTTCCATTTCGATTCCAAGAACGCGCCCGACGAATCCATGACCGTGATGCACGACCGGATCGCGCTGGTCGGCAACATCAACAACCCGGAAACCCTGTTCGCCAAGGGCCCCGAGGTGGTGCGGCAAGAGGTGCTCAAGAATTTGGAGGCCGGGGTGCAGCTGGTCGGGCCGGAATGCGCTATCCCGCTGCAAACCTCGATCGAAAATCTGCTCGAGATTTCGCAAACCGTGCGCGAGTGGCATGGCGCGCGCGGCCGCGCCCATTGATCGCTTAGCCAAAACATTATCGGACCGAGGACCGGGGGAAGATGGCGCAGCTTTCCGACATTACCAATGCGGCGATTCGGCGCGAGATCGAGGACTTTCTCGAGCGCCCGGAGGAGATCGCGCGCACGGTCGAGCTCTTCGCCCGGGTCAGCCCGCTGATGCAGGAGATCGCGGCGGCCCTGATCGAAGGCGACAATGGGGCCGTCGACCGGCTGACCGTGCAGGCGCTCGACCAGAGCGTCGAGGCGCTGGAGATCATGGACGACGGCCTGATCGCCGGCATGGGTATCGTCGGCATCAAGTTTCGGGAGAGCTTCATCTTCGTGCCCGAGGTGCTGGCCTGCGCCCGGGCCATGAAGGCGGGCATGGCCCATATCGAGCCGATCCTCTCGGCCGCCGGGGTCGAGCCGATCGCCACGGTGATCATGGGAACGGTGAAGGGCGATCTGCACGATATCGGCAAGAATCTCTGCATCATGATGCTGCGCGGCGCCGGCTTCGAAGTGATCGATCTCGGCGTCGATACCTCGGACGACGCGTTCATCGAGGATGTCGAAAAGCACTGCTCGCCGATTCTCGGCATGTCGGCTTTGCTGACCACCACCATGCCCAACATGGGCAAAACCATCGAGGCCTTGATCGATGCTGACTTACGCGACGAGGTGCAGATCATGGTGGGCGGCGCACCGGTGACGCAGGAGTTCGCCGACGACATGGGCGCCGACGGCTACGGCAAGGATGCGCTCGACTGCGTCGCGCTGGCCAAGCGGCTCGCCGAGGCGGCGGGGTAGCGGGCGGCGCGGGCGATGGCCAAAATCGACAAGCAAGATTATCAGAAACGACTGGACCGCATCACGGCGCTGTTCTCCGACATGGTGGTCCAGGCCGACGAGCAGTCGCGCCAACGCTGCCCGTACCGCGACCGGCACGACCGGTGCACCGCCGAGTTTCGCTGCCGCAACCAGGCGCCACCCGAAACGCGGGACGGACCGGCCGGCGAGGGGTCGGGCGACGCGCTTGCCGGTTGCGCTCATGACGGCGGCTTCGACTACCGCGACGCCTGGGAGAGCGACCCCGAAACCTACCGGCGGGCGAAGGACAAGCTGAAGCAGGTGAAGCACGCCGCCATCAAGCGGCGGGCCGAATAAGAACTGAAGCACGGGAGTGCCGGATGAAACCGGAACGCGGGCTGATCGTCATCGGAGAGAACGTTCACACCACCCGTGTGGTGTTGCGCAAGGGCAAGCGGGTGGCCGTCGAGGATGGCGCGGAGGTGGTTCTCTACACCACCGAGGACGGCAAGCAGCGTCAGTTGTCGATTCCGGAAAATATCAGAAAATCAAACGATTATGAGGAAGGGCGCATAAAGCACGTGAAGATCGCGCTCGAGGCGGCGATGACCGGCGCGGGCGCCGGCGCCGACGAGGGCATGCGTTATCTGCGCGCGCTGGTGCGTCATCAGGAGCGCGCGGGCGCCGACTTTCTTGACTTGAACGTCGACGAATATTCGATCAAGCGCGCCGAGCAGATCGCCGCCATGGCCTGGTTGGTGCGCACCGTGCAAGGCCTCAGCCGCCTGCCGGTGGCGGTGGATTCCTCGAGCGTCGAGGTCATCCAGGCCGGGCTCGAGGCCTGCGACGGGGCGGCCGAGCGAGCCTTGCTCAATTCCGCCTCGCTCGAACGCCTGGACGCGCTCGCGCTGGCCCAGCGCCACAACGCCCGGGTGATCGTCACCGCCGCCGGCGAGACGGCGATGCCCGAGGGCAGCGCGGAGCGGCTGGCGAACGCCTCGCGCATGGTCGACGCCGCGCGCGCACAGGGGCTCGCGTTTGGCGACATCTATGTCGACCCGCTGGTGTTTCCCGCCTCCGTGGACAAGGACTACGGCCTGCATTGCCTCGACGCGATCCGCGCGCTGCGGGCCAAGTACGGCGCCGAGATTCACATCACCGGCGGCATGAGCAATGTCTCGTTCGGCATGCCGAACCGCCGGCTGTTGAACGACGTCTTCCTGATCCTCGCGCTCGAGGCGGGCGCGGATAGCGGCATCATCGACCCCGTCGCCAGTCCGCCCGACCGGCTCCTGGCGCTGGATCGCGAGAGCGTGCCCTACCGGCTGGCCGCGGACGTGCTGCTGGGCAAGGACGCGGATTGCCGAAGCTATCTGCGCGCCTGGCGTAAGGGCGAACTCGGCGGCGGCGGGCCAAGGCGCTGATCAAGGGAGGGAGCGCGTGAGCGAGGAGACGGTCTTTCGCGGCTACAGCCAGGAGGCGCTGGACGCGCAATATAACAATCGCCTGCGCATGCCCCAATATCTCGGCTATTTCGAGGATTGGGAGCGCTGGAGCCGCGAGACGCAGGCGCGCTTGCCTGCCCGCCTCGACGTGCCCTATGGCGATTTGCCTTGCGAGCGCCTCGATATCTTTCCCGCCGAGGGCGAGGGCGCGCCGATCCAGGTGATGATTCACGGCGGTTATTGGTATTCGCTCGACAAGCGCCACGACAGCTTCGTCGCCGAGGGCCTGCGGCCCCACGGCATCGCCACCGTGGTGATCAATTACGGTCTCGCGCCGGACTACGGCATGGACGAGATCGTGCGGCAAAACCGCGCCGCGCTCGCCTGGGTCTGGCGCAACGCCGCCGGTTTCGGCGCCGACCCGGAGCGCCTTTACAGCATCGGCCAATCGGCGGGCGGGCATCTGGTCGCCATGGCGATGGCGACCGATTGGCCGGCGTTCGGCGCGGGCCTGCCGGCGGATCTGATCAAGGGCGGGGTCTCGATCTCGGGTCTTTACGATCTCGAGCCGATCCGGCTCTGCTATCTCAACGACAAGCTCGGCATGGACGAGGCGGTGGCGGCGCGCAACAGCCCGGCGCGCCAATCCTATCCGGTGCGCCTGCCGCTCATGCTGGTCTCGGGCGATGTCGAATCGGAAGAGTATGCCCGCCAAGCGCAGGTCATCGGCGAGCTGTGGGATAGCTTGGGCTATCCGCTCGAGCATCTCAGCCTGCCGGGTTTCAATCATTTCACCATGGCCCATAAATTGCGCGACCCGGAGAACGAACTGATCGGAGCTGTCTTGCGGCAGATGGGGCTTTGAGAGAACCGAGAGGAGGTGCGCATGCGACTGGCACGATACGAGCGAGAGGGGACGGCGCGGCTCGCCGCGCTCGACGGCGACGAGCTGGTCGATCTGGTCCGGGCGCTGGAGGCCGGCGGGAGCTTGAGCGAGGCCGAGCGCGCGCTGGCCTCGGACGCCACCGCGTTCATCGCCTCGGGCGCGGCCGGGCGTGAGCTCGCCGCGCGCGCGGTGGCCAGCGGGGCCGGG
>JAUVWK010000249.1 GCA_030604165.1 Alphaproteobacteria bacterium
CCGGATCCATGAGCCCCGAGCTTCTGGACCGGGAGATCGAGCGCACCTTTGCCGGGACCGACAAGCCGTTCGGCGTTAATGTCATCGTGATGCACCCCGAGCTCGACGCGCTGATCGGCGTGTGCCTGGCGCGCAAGGTGAGCCATATCGTGCTCGCCGGCGGTCTGGCGCCGCGCGCGGTGGCCGAACGGGTGCACGAGGCCGGGGCCAAGGTAATCTGCTTCGCGCCGACCCTGCCCGTTGCCCGCCGGCTCGCCCGCCAGCGTTGCGACGCCCTTATCATCGAGGGCATGGAAGCGGGCGGCCACACCGGGCCCGTCTCCACCAACGTGCTGGCCCAGGAGATTTTGCCGCACCTGCGCGAGGTGCCGGTGTTCGTGGGCGGCGGCATCGGCCGCGGCGACGCGCTGGCGCTTTATCTTGGCTTGGGCGCGGCCGGATGCCAGCTGGGCACGCGCTTCGTTTGCGCCACGGAATCCATCGCCCACGCCAATTTCAAGCAGGCCATCATCCGGGCGAGCGCGCGGGACGCGCAGCTCTCGGTGCAGCTCGACCCCGATTTTCCGGTGATTCCAGTGCGCGCGCTGGCCAACAAGGCGACCGAGCGGTTCATGCAGACCCAACGCGAGACCATCGAGCGCTACCGCGCGGGCGAGCTGAGCCAGAAGGAGGCGCAATTGGCGATCGAGCACTTCTGGGCCGGGGCATTGCGCCGCGCCGTGATCGACGGTGACGTGGAGAGCGGTTCGCTGATGGCCGGCCAGAGCGTCGGCATGGTGACCGCCGAGCAACCCACGGCCGAGATTATCGGAGAGCTGGTGGAGCAGGCCGTCGCGGCGGTCGCCGGGGCCGGCGACAGCGGCTAAGACCGTTCAATCTTGAAATATTCTAGGCTGGCGTAGCTGCGCCGCGGCGTCGCTCGCAGACATGTGGCGTTGACTCGCCAATGAAGTTTGTATGACGCCGTAGCCTTCGTTAACGTAATAAGCCATCACCAAGAACCCGTTGAAGGCTCTCGAACCTTTGCGGACAACCGACAAAAGGGTGGCTAGCGGGATGTCTCTTCCGTCTCATACCCAAACGCTGATAATCGGTGGCGGTGTTGCGGGCGCCAGCGCGGCATATCACCTCTCCAAGCTCGGTCGGACGGATGTCGTGTTGCTGGAGCGCAACCAATTGACGTCGGGCACGACGTGGCATGCGGCGGGCTTGATCATGCAATTGCGGTCCACCCATGCCCTGACCGAACTCGCCCGATATAACGTGGAGCTCTATTCCAGCCTAGAAGCGGAGACGGGTCAGGCAACGGGCTTCAAACAAAACGGCACGCTGGGCGTCTGCCGCACCAAGGACCGCTTGTACGAAACCAGAAAAGTCGCCTCCATCGCCAAGAGCTTCGATATCGAGGCTCACATGATCGGCCCGGCCGAAGCGAAGGAGATGTATCCCGCCATTGACGAGGGCGTCATCGAGGGCGCCATCTTTATTCCCAAGGACGGCCAAACCAACCCCGTGGACACCACCATGTCCCTAATCGCAGGAGCGCGCCAGCGGGGTGTTAAGGTGTTTGAAAATAGTCCGGTCGGGAAACTTGAACGGCTGGCGTCGGGGGAGTACCGCGTTGTATCCGGCCAAGGCGCCATTCAATGCGGGACGTTGATCCTGGCGTGCGGCCTCTGGACGCGTGACCTGGCGGCCCAGCTTGGGGTGCGTGTGCCGCTCTATCCTTGCGAGCATTTCTATGTGGTGACTGAGCCCATGGCTGTCGTCACGCCTGATCTACCGGTGCTGCGCGACACGGATGGGCATGTTTACGTCAAGGAGGACGCCGGTAAATGGTTGGTCGGGGCGTTCGAGCCGACCGGCAAGCCGCTCCGCATGGACCAGTTGCCGGGCGATAGCGCCTTCATCGAGTTGCCCGAGGACTGGGACCACTTCGAACTGCCTTTTTCAAAGGCCATGGAGATCCTGCCGGATTTGGCGAACGCCGGGATCGCGAAGTTCCTTAACGGGCCTGAGAGCTTTACGCCCGACCTGCTGTTCGCCCTGGGCGAAGCGCCGGGTCTGCCCAATTGCTACATCTCGGCGGGATATAACTCCGAAGGCATCGAATTTGGCCCCGGGGCCGGGCGGGCGCTTGCCGAATGGATTATCGAAGGGGAGCCGACCATGGACCTGAGCCACGTGGACGTGGCGCGGTTCCATCCGTTCCAGATCAACCGGACATACCTGCACGAGCGCACGGCCGAAATCTTGGGTCTGCACTACAAACCCCACTGGCCCCATTTTCAGCCGGAAACCTCCCGAAATGTGCGCAAAAGCACGCTGCACGACCGCTGGGCGGCGCTAAACGCCAGCTTCGGCGAAGGGATGGGGTGGGAACGTCCCATGTGGTTCGCGCCGCAAGGGGCCTCGAATGAGAATGTCTATTCCCATACGCGCCCCAACTGGTTCGAACACACGGCGCGGGAGTGCAAGGCGGCGCGTGAAGCGGCAATCCTCTTGGACCAAAGCTCGTTCGGAAAGCATCTGGTCCAGGGTCGCGATGCCAGCGCCTTCCTGCAACGGCTGTGCGCGGGCAATGTCGACGTCCCGGTGGGAAAGCTCGTCTACACACACATGCTGAACAATCGGGGCGGCATCGAAACCGACATCACCGTCAACCGGCTCGCCGAAGACCGCCACCTGATCATCTCGTCGGCGACGGTCCATCCTCGTGACAAGGCCTGGATCGAGCGGCACATCACGGGCGACCGGAATGTGACGTTGACGGACGTGACATCGGGATACACCGTGCTCTCCCTTCAAGGTCCAAAATCCCGGGACATTCTGTCCAAGGTGACCGACGCGGACTTGAGCACCGAGGCGTTTCCTTTCGCGACCTCGCAAGAGATCGATCTCGGCTATGCCCGTGTCATCGCCAATCGGCTTACCTATGTGGGCGAATTGGGTTGGGAGCTTCATATTCCGACGGAATTCGCGCAAGGCGTCTTCGACGCGGTCATGAACGCGGGTGCCGATTTTGGGCTGAAACCAGCCGGGTATCATGCCCTCGAGCACCTGCGTTCCGAGCGGGCATACCGTGAATACGAACTGGACCTGACCCCGGAGGATACGCCGCTGGAGGCCGGGCTTGGATTTGCGGTCAAACTGGACAAGCCGGGCGGGTTCATCGGGCGCGATGCGCTCATGCGCCAAAAGGAGGCCGGTCCTTTGACCAAGCGTCTCGTCATGTTCAAGTTGAGGGATCCGGAGCCGGTGCTGTTTCACGAAGAAATCATCCGACTGAATGGCAATATCGTCGGCTACATCAGTTCAGGCGCCTACGGTTTCACCCTCGGCACATCGGTTGGCATGGGCTATGTCAACCATCCGGGCGGGGTCACCAAGGATTTGATTGAAAGCGGCGAGTGGGAAATCGAGATCGCCTGTGAACGCCAACCGGCGGATGCTTCTCTGCGGGCCTTTTTCGATCCGACGGGTGAACGGGTGAAGAGATAACCGCGTGCGGGTTTCGGCGAACGACTGACCTGCCGCTTGCCGGGTCGCGGCCGCGCGCCGCGGCCTCCAAGCGGGCCAAACGGCCGGTGGCGCGCGATATCGTTTGCGCCTCCGAGGGGTCGGTGTTAACTTTTTTCTATTGTAAAGGCAAAGAGCCGCCCGCCCCTTTGCCTTAACATCCATTAACTATGTTGCAATGATTACCCCATATAAGGGCTGGGATTGTTCGGTCGCCGGACAGTTCCCGCGTGGGTTTCGGGTGATCGAGCGCTGAATTTCAGGTCGGCCGCGGGTTTTAGAGACCTGCGTCCGAATGATGGGGTAGGGCGCTTACGATGGATGAGCGGAAACAAATATCGTTCCCGGCCGCGGAGCCGGAGACGTCGCGGCAGCCGCTGCTGCACGAGGTCAATCGAGAGTTGACTGAACCGGTGCCGAGTGTATGCGTGGCCTTGCAGCAAGCGCGAATGAGGGCAGGCCTCGAGCTGACCGATGTCGCCGATACGCTGCGGATCCGGCTCGTCCATCTCGAGGCGCTGGAAGAGGGTCGCTTCGACGACCTGCCCGGCCAGACCTATGCCGTCGGTTTTCTGCGCAGCTATGCCGCGTTTCTCGGGCTCGACACCGAGGAGACCATCCGGCGTTTCAAGGAAGAGATGGCGCCGGATGCGGCGCAGACGAAGCTCACCTTTCCCACCCCCACCCGGGAAGGCCGCCGACCCAAGCCGTGGCTGATTATCATCGTGCTTTTGCTCGCCGGCGCGTCCTATGGCGGCTGGCAGTATTACACCACGCAGGGGCAAATCGCGACCGACCTGATCGCCGACGTCTCGACCAAGCTAAGCGAGGCCACCGGTTTCGGTGAGGAGAACGTGACCGAGCGCGCCGCCGAGGCGATGACCGCCGTGTTCCCGACCGGATCGCGGACCGACGAGGGCCTTGCCGTGGATCGGCCGGCCGAGGGGCCGCTCGTGATGGTCGCCAGTGGAGCCAACGAGGCCGTCGAGACGGCGCTCCCGGAAGACAACGCGCTCGCCACGACCCCGGCTGCGGCCGATGCCTTCGATCCCTTGGCCCTGGACGATCCGGATATGGCCATCGCCGCCACAGCGGATACGGCTGCCGTTGTTGCCGATACGCCGGTCGAACCGATGGTCACGGAGACGGCCGCGGTTGAGCCCATCGAAGCGGCGCCAGCCGCGCTCGACGCCGAGCGCGCGAGCACCGAGCCCGGCAGCCCGGCTTCGACGCATAGCGCGGCCCGCGCCAAAGCCAGAACCGCGCCGGCCTTGGCCAGGGTCGCGGTGAATAAGACGGCCACGGCCGCTGCGGAACCGTCCGCGCCGTCCGGCGGCACGGACGCGGCAGAATTCGCGCGGGGCAGCGCGCTCGGCGAGAGCGCCGTGACCGGCTCGCTA
>JAUVWK010000336.1 GCA_030604165.1 Alphaproteobacteria bacterium
ACGAGGTCATCGCCGAGCTCACCGCGCAGGCCTCGGCTCAGGCCGCCGAGTGAGCGACGGCCCGGGATAAGACTCCGATGAAGGCAATCGTCATTCGCGAGCATGGCGGCGTCGACAAGCTGCTTTATGAAGAGATCGAGACGCCGCGGCCCGGGCGCGGCCAGGTGCTGGTCAAGATCGCGGCCTGCGGCGTCAACCATCTCGACCATGACGTCCGCGAAGGCAGCTCGGGCATCGAGGTCGCGCTGCCGCACGTGCCGGGCTGCGAGGGCGTCGGCGAGATCGCGGCCCTTGGCGAGGGTGTCAGCGGCCTCTCGCTCGGCGCCCGTGTCGCCATTCACTTTGCCCAAGGCGATCCGCTGAGCGACATGTGGTTGAGCGGGCTCGACGGCGTCGATTTCACCCATGGCCGCATGGGGGCGAGCCGCTGGGGCAGCTACGCGGAGTTCGCCGTCTGCGAGGCGAGCGCCCTGATTCCAATGCCCGACGGGCTGAGCTTCGAAAAGGCGGCGGCCTCGGTGGTCGGTCTCGGCACCGCCTGGCATATGACGGTGACGCTGGGCCAGGTGCGCGCCGACCATACGGTGCTGATCAACGCCGCCGGCAGCGTCGTCGGCTCGTCGGCGATCCAGGTGGCCAAGCTGCACGGCGCGCGCGTCATCGCCTCGGCCGGGAGCGACGCCAAGCTCGCGCAGGCGAAAGAGATCGGCGCCGACGAGGTCATCAACTACACCAGCCAGAGCATCCGCGAGCGCGCGCTGGCGCTGACCGCCGGCGAGGGCGTCGACCTGGTCATCGAATCGGTCGGCGGCGACGTCCTGGTGCAAAGCATCGACGCGGTGCGCAATAACGGCCGCCTGATCACCTGCGGCGCACACGCCGGCGAGATCGTGCCGCTCAACGTCATCGAGCTGTTCCGCAAGCACATGATGCTGCACGGCAGCCATCTCGCGGGCCGGCGCGAAATCGCCCACGTGCTGCAACTCGTCGCCGACGGCAGGCTGAACCCGGTGATCCACGCCACCATGCCCCTCGCCGAGGCGCGCGAGGCGGCGCGCAAGACCGCCGAGCGCGACGTCTTCGGCAAGATGGTGCTACTGCCCTAGCGCCCGAGCGACGGCGGCGGCAACCTCGTCGAGCCCGCGGCCGACGTCGACGCGCCGCCACGAAAGCGGACCCAGGTCATAGGCAAGCTGCTCACGCACCACAGCCGCCGTGGCGTCGGAGGCGTCGCCGGTGCGGCCATCGACGCGCTCGATCAGGGTTTCGGGCCGCGCTTCCAACCAAACGCCGTCGAAGCGCGCGCCCGTCTCGCGCGCCAGCGCCTCGAACGAGTCGCGTTCGCCCGCCTTGGCGAACACGGCATCGACAATCGCCGAATGGCCCGCTTCGAGCGCCGCCCGCGCGCGCGCCGCCAGCGCCGCATAGACGCGCCCCGATTGTTCAGGCCGATAGGCCTCCTCCGGCAGGCGCGTCTGTTCCTCGACCCCGAACAGCGCCTTGCGCACCGCATCGCTGCGCAGATGCAGCGCCCCGGGCGCGGCGCCCAAATCCGGTGCGAGCCGTCGGGCGACAGAGGTCTTGCCCGTGCCGGCGAGACCGCCCACCGCGACCAGCCGCGCCGGCGGCGGCAACAGGTACAGGCGGGCGGCATCGAAATAGCTGCGCGCCTCGTCGCGCAAGTGCCGTGCCGCCCCGTGGTCCTCTTGCCCGGCTTCGGCGCTGGCGCTGGTCTTGGCCCGCACCGCCGCGCGGCACGACAGGAACAACGGCAGGGCGGCCAGGCCCGCATCGTCACCGGTGCGTTCGAGATAGCGGTTCAAGGCCAGATTGGCGAGACCGTGCAGTCCCCGATGTTCGAGGTCCATGAGCAAAAACGCGAGGTCGTACAGAACATCGATGCAGGCCAGGGCATCGTTGAATTCGATGGCGTCGAACAAGGTCGGAGCGCCCTCCAGCAGGCAGATGTTCCTGAGGTGTAAGTCGCCGTGGCATTGCCGCACCCGCCCGTCGCCGCGCCGCGCGTCGAGCAGCCGGGCGCGCCGCTCGAGCTCCTCGAGCCCGCCCTGCTCCAGGCGCGCCGCAGCGCCGACCGCGAACAGGTCGGCACGCTCGTCGAATTCCCCCGCGTTTTCCTGGATCACCCACCTGATCGCCGCCGCGCCGCCGCGCCTGGCGTCGTCGGTAAGCGGCGGCGCCGCCGCGTGGAACGCGGCGATGGCGTCGGCCACGGCCACGATGGTCTCGAGCGTGAGCGTGCCGGCCTCGGCCCGACGATCCAACAACGCGGCTTGCGCGAAGCGGCGCATGACCACGGCCCATTCGACCGCGCGGCCCGGCCCGCCCAGCGCCAGCGCGCCGTTGGCGTCCCGGACGATGGCTTCCACGCCGAGATAGAGCGTCGGCGCCGTGCGCCGGTTGAGCGCCACTTCGCGCTCGCAGGCTCGGCGGCGGCGCTCGAGGGTGGAGAAATCCATATAGGGATAGCGCACGGCGCGCTTGACCTTGTAGACCCGCTCGCCCGCGAGAAACACCATGGCCCCGTGGGTGTCGATCCGCTGCACGCCCTTGACTCCAGGCCCGTGGCTGCGCGGCGCAGCGAGAAAGCCCGCAATCTCCTCCTGGTTCTCGACGATATGGCCGGAGTCACGGCGCGACTGGAGCTCAGGCTCGGAGCCGCGCGCCTGCATCGCATAGCGACTCATAGCGTCACCCGATCGTGCTAACGCCTATGTTGGATTCTATCCACTAGCTTAGCGTAAATGTCGCTGCGTGCGTTGACCTGCATCAACCAGGGCTCAAGAAGCCTCGGCGGCGCGGCGCAGCCGCTCGGTTTCGCCTTGCTCGGGCGCGCCATCCGCGCCGAGCGCGACACCGTAGACCGCCCGTGCCTGCGCGGCCGAGACCCAGCCTTCGGCCACGTCGTGGGCCACCCGCCGCGGATCGCGCGCCAGCGGCGAGCCGTAACCACCCCCGCCGCAGGATTGCGAAACCACGGTTTCGCCGGCCCGCAACGTAAGCTGGGCAAAGGCCGCGACCTCGTGCAGCGCGCCGTCGCGGTCGCGCTTACGCTGGCGAGCCGGCGAGCCGGTGCCCCCGCCGCGCGCGCCCTTGGCCGGGTTCAGCGTGCCGTCGCTGACATAGCCGACCTCCATCTCGCCTGCGGTCGGGCCATATTCCACATACGCGCCGGCGCCGCCCTGGGTACGTCCCGCGCCGCCGCTATCGGTCAAGAAACAGCGGCTGCGAAACAGCATGGGAAAGCGCAGCTCGTCCACCTCGATGCTGTCCTGATAGCACATGCCGCCATTGCCGACCGTGGCGAGGGTCAGCCAGGCATCCACCGCGGGCGCCGCCGCGCCGCCGCCGATCCCGGCGATGATCTGGTTGACATAGGGCCGCCCCGAGCGCGGGTCCAGGCCCGAAATTACGCCGCAGCTCGGCGGGATAACCGCGCCGACCTCGGCCAGGCCATAGCCGTCGGCGAGCTCCGCCATGGCCCGTTGCGTCGCATTCTCGACGCGGTCGGCGACGTTGGTGGTGGCCACCGAGCAGCTTGTCGGATGCTGCGGGATGCCGACCACGCAACCCTCGCGCAAGTGCAGCCGGACGCGCCGAAAACTGCCGGCGTTCGGCGGCACGGTGTGGTCGATCGAGTTGAAAATACCGACCAACGCGCCGGTGCGCGCGCACGCCTCGCTCAGATTGAGCCCGCACGGCAAACAATCCTGGTTGTCGCGCAGATCGACCTCGATCGTCGCCTCGTCCGGCACGACCTCGATCGTGACCTTGACGTCGACGCCGTCGGGCGCGCCCGGAATCGGATCGTGGCTGCTGACGGTCGTGCGGCGCCCCGCCGGCAGGGCACGGATCGCCTCGATCATGCGTTGCTCGCTATAGTCGAGCCATTGCTCCTTGAAGCGGTGCAGCACCTCCCAGCCGACCTCGTCGGCCAGCTTGATCATCTCGCGCTCGCCGATGCGCGCCGCGCCCA
>JAUVWK010000023.1 GCA_030604165.1 Alphaproteobacteria bacterium
CCACCTTGGCGGGAACGCCGGCGGCTTGCAGCCGCTCGCGGGCCTCGAGCGCCATGGCCACCTCCGAGCCTGTGGCGAGCAACGTCACCCGGGCCGCGCCGTCGGCGGCCTCTTGCAGCACATAGCCACCGCGGGCGCAGCGATTCTTGGCGCTATATTTGGCGCGCAACAGCGGCACGCCTTGGCGGGTGAGGGCCAGCACGGAGGGGCCGTCGGCGGTCAGCGCGAGCTGCCAGCATTCCGCCGTTTCCATGGCGTCCGCGGGGCGAAAGACGCGCAGACCGGGGATCGCGCGCAGGCTGGCCAGATGCTCGACCGGCTGATGGGTGGGGCCGTCCTCGCCAAGGCCGATGGAATCGTGGGTCATGACGTAGATCACCCGAATTCCCATCAGGGCCGAGAGCCTGATCGCGGGCCGGCAATAGTCGGCGAAGACCAAGAAGCTGCCGCCGTAGGGGATCACGCCGCCGTGCAGCGCCATGCCGTTCATCGCCGCCGCCATGGCGTGCTCGCGCACCCCGTAATGGATGTATCGACCGGAGAAATCGTCTGCCGTGATCAGCGCCATGTCGCCCGTCCTGGTGCCGTTCGACCCGGTGAGGTCGGCAGAGCCGCCCACCAGCTCCGGCACGGCCACGGTCAAAACTTCGAGCACCTTGTTGCCGGCGACGCGCGTGGCCCAGCCGGGCCGATCCTTGACCAGGCTTTTCTTGAAGCTCTCCAGCGCCTGTTCCCAACCGCTCGGCAGCGCGCCGGCCTGGCCGCGGTCGAATTCGGCGCGCCGCTCGGGCGTCAGCGCGTCGCGCCGGGAGCGCCAGGCGGCGTGCTGCGCGGCACCGGCCGCACCCGCCGCGCGCCACGCCGCCAGGATCTCGGGCGGTAGCGCGAACGGTGCATGGGGCCAACCGAGATTTTCGCGCGCGCCGGCAACCTCGTCCGCGCCGAGGGCCGCGCCGTGGCTGCTGGCCGAGCCCGCTTTCTTGGGGGCGCCATAGCCGATCGTGGTGCGACAGGAGATGAGCGAGGGCGTTGCCGTGGTGCGCGCCGCCCTCAGCGCCTCGGCGACCGCCGCCGGATCGTGGCCGTCGACCGAGTGGATGTCCCAGCCGCTCGCGGCAAAGCGTCGGCCCGCGTCGTCCGACAGGGTGAGCGAGGTCGGGCCGTCGATCGAAATGCCGTTGTCGTCATACAGCACGATCAGCTTGCCGAGTCGCAAATGGCCCGCCAGCGAAATCGCTTCCTGACTGATGCCTTCCATCAGGCAGCCGTCGCCCGCGATGGCGTAGGTGTAGTGGTCCACCACGGCGTCGCCGAAGCGCGCGGCCAGTATGCGTTCGGCCAGCGCCATCCCGACCGCGTTGGCGAGGCCCTGGCCGAGCGGGCCGGTGGTGGTTTCGATGCCGGCGGCATGGCGGTATTCGGGATGCCCCGGCGTGCGGCTACCCAACTGGCGGAATGCCCGGATCTCCTCGATGTCGATGTCGGGATAGCCGGTCAGGTAAAGCAGGGCATACAGCAACATCGAGCCGTGCCCGGCAGAGAGCACAAAGCGGTCCCGGTCGGGCCATTCGGCGTCGGCGGCGTCGAACTTAAGGAATTTTGTAAACAGCACCGTGGCCACGTCGGCCATGCCCATGGGCATGCCTGGATGACCGGAATTGGCCTGTTCCACCGCATCCATGGTGAGCGCGCGGATGGCGTTGGCCAAGTCCTTGTGAGGCACCGGTGGGTGCGAGAATTTCGCTTTTACAACAGTCATTTGCGGTGATTCTATGGTGGTCGCGCCGATGCATCGCTACGGGCCGCAGCCGGGCCGGCTGCCGCGGGTCCAGCAAACATGCCGAGGCGCGCGTGAGGCGTCAACAAGTTCTGCGCCAGCCTGCGGCGCGGCCCGTCCGAAGTCCCATGGTTGACGCTGTTTCCCCCGTGGTCTTATTGTTGACCGGTTAGAAGTCAGCTGCGAGATTTGTTTCAAGAGTTTGATAATACTGAAACTATGCCCAAGCTTGAAGAGGCCAGTGTCCGACTGGATAACGCCATTCAAAAACTCAGCGAAACGCTGAGCAGCGGGCCGCGCGCGGAGATGGCCAGCCGGGTCGCGGGTTTGGCCGACAGACTAGAGGCGACCGCGCAGGAGCGCGATGCGATCAAGACGGATCTCGAGGCCTTCAAGGGCGACCAACGAAAGCTGAGCCTGGCGCTGCGCGAAGCGCAGGAAAATTACGCCGCGGCGCAAGTCGTCAACGAAGCGGTGGCCGGGCGGCTCGATGACGCCATCGGCGAACTGAAAATATTATTGGGGAAGTAAGGTGGGTCAGATCGGGGTCACGGTCAACGGACGCAACTACCCTATCGCCTGCGATGACGGGCAGGAAGAGCACGTCACCCGGCTGGCGGCGTACATCGACAAACGCGCCGCCGAACTGGCTGCCACGGTCGGCCCCGTGGGCGAAGCCAGGCTGCTCGTGATGATCGGTCTGCTGGTCGCGGACGAGCTCTCCGAGGCCTACGACGAGGTCGAGCGCCTGCAAAACGAGGCGCGCGACGCCGGCGAGACGATCCGCACGCAGGCCGCCACCGCATTGGACGAGAAATACGGCACCCTCGTCGAGGGGCTGGCGAAGCGGATCGAGAACATTGCCGCCCGCCTGGAGAGTAACTAAATTATGTGTCGGGCGGTTGCTGCGCGATGCGACGTATCTCTTGTTTCCCGGGGCCAATACAGCAACCTCTAGGGAGCTGTCCCTGCCGGAACCGTGGTTTCGGTATTACGGCGCCCACCTGCTTTTGCAGGCCTAGAGGACACGCGCGATGCGACGGTTGTTGCGGCGCCGTCCAATAATATCGACCTGGATAATTTTCCGTCATGGATCAAACAGTTGCGGTGAGGGACGCCAAGCGGGCCCTGCGCGAATACGCGCTGGCACGCCGCCGGGCGGCGGATCGGCAGGCCGGGCCCGGGGCGGGTATCCGGGCGGCCGATCATTTTCTTTCGGCGGTGCCGGTGCCGCGCGGCGCGGCGGTCTCCGGCTATTGGCCGATCGACGAAGAGTTCGATGTGCTGCCGCTGCTGCGGCGGCTGGCGCGCGCCGGCCATCCCTGCTGTTTGCCGGTGGTGGCCCGCAAGCACAGCCCGCTGGTCTTTCGCGCTTGGCAACCGGGCGATGCCTTGCGTTCGGCCTCGTTCGGTTTGACCGAGCCCGCCGCCGACGCGCCCGTGGTGTCGCCGACGCTCCTGCTCGTGCCGCTGCTCGCCTTTGATAGCCAGGGCTTCCGCCTGGGCTATGGCGGCGGTTATTACGACCGCTCCTTGGAGGCGTTACGCGCCGCGGGGCCGGTCTCGGCGGTCGGCATGGCGTTTAGTGAGCAGCAGGTCGAGAGCGTGCCGCACACCGAGACGGATCAGCGGCTCGACTGGGTCGTCACCGAGCGCGGCGCCAGCCCGATCGAGACGAGCTGAGGGCTGGGCCGCGTGAACATTCTGTTTTGTGGCGACGTGATGGGCCGGGCCGGGCGCGAGGTGGTGTGCGACCGGCTGCCGGAGTTGCGCGAGAAGCTGGCGCTCGATCTGGTCGTGGTCAACGCTGAAAACGCCGCCGGCGGCTACGGCGTCACGGCCGAGATCTGCGCCGCGCTCTACCAAGCGGGCACGGATGTCATCACCCTCGGCAATCACTCGTGGGATCAGCGCGAGGCGCTAAGCTATATCGAAGCGGATGCCAAGCTTTTGCGTCCCTACAATTACCCGGCAGGCACGCCGGGCCGCGGCGGCGGCGTGTATCGGGTTCGCGACGGCCGCTCCGTCTTTGTTTTTCAGGTCATGACCCGGCTGTTCATGAACCCGCTCGACGATCCCTTCGCCGCGGCGCGCGAGGCGCTCGAGAGCCATCGCCTCGGTCATTCGGTGGCCGCCATCGTGCTCGATATTCATGGCGAGGCGAGCAGCGAGAAGCAGGCGCTGGCCCACTATGTCGATGGCCGCGTCTCGCTCGCCGCAGGCACCCACACCCATGTGCCGACGGCCGACGCCCAAGTGCTGCCCAAGGGCACCGCATATATCACCGACATCGGCATGTGCGGCGCCTATGACTCGGTGATCGGGATGGATATCGACACGGCGATCGAGAAATTCACGCGCAAGCTGCCGACGGCGCGGCTGAAGCCGGTCCTCGGCGAGGCGACCTTGTGCGCGGTCTATCTGGAGACGGACGATGACACGGGATTGGCCCGGCGCGTGGCGCCGCTCAGGCTCGGGGGCTGTATCGCGCCGTCTTGGCCGGTCTGAGCGCACGGCGGCGCGGCCGGCGGCACTGAACTTCGGTGGGCGCTATGTGTCGGTCTTGCGCCGGGCCTTGCCCGCCTTGCCCCTTGGCGCGGCGCCGAGAACAGCGCGGGTCATGCCCTTGACGCCAATATCGGACGCGGGCGCTGGCGCCGGTGTGGCGGTGCCAGGCGCGGGCTTTTCGTCGAGTGTGGCCACGGCGCAGGCCATGTCGATCTCGACCACGCGGTTGATCGCGCTGACGGTGCCGAGCAGCCGCCGCGCGTCGTCGCCGCAGGTTTCGATGGCGAGCTCGACCAGTCGTTTGAGCATGTGGCCGTAGGCGCCGAGGTACCAGCGCGGCTCGAGCCCGGCCCGTTCGTGGGCTTGGCCCATGCGGCTGACGCGGGCGAAATAGCCTTCGTCGAAGGAGCCGGAGAACAAGTTGAGCAAGTGGCGCCCTTGCTCCTCGCGCAGGCAGGCGATGCCCTCGGGCGATTGCGTCAAAGGCTTCATTTCCGGCCAAGCCGAGGCATATTCAAGGAAGTCGGCCACGAGATCGTCCAGATGCGCCGCGACCACCGGTCGAAACGCGTCGAGCAGATCCCGGGTTTTTTGGTCGAGCGTTGGCACTACGGTAACCTCCGCCGCGGCACGCTCGGTTCGGTTCGATTTCGCTCGCGCAGCCATGGTTCCCGTTGCACGGCCCGCCACCAGGGGCGGCCTTCCTACTCAGTTTAACCGCGTTCGTATCGGCGGCCAGGATGACAGTTTCTCAGTTTCAGATTATTTAACAGGTCTGGCGCGGATTAAAAGGGCTTGGATCGGCATTGAGCAGATGTCCTTCAAGTCGGCGCAATGGCGAACGGAGATCGGGCGGTGATGGCCAAGGCCGATGTCCCCGAGTCGGGCTGGGACGTGGGATTATACGACAAATCGTTCGGGTTCATCGCCCGCTACGGCACCGATTTGCTCGAACTGCTGCGGCCCCAGCCGGGCGAGCGGATCTTGGATCTGGGGTGTGGCACCGGGGCGCTGGCCGCCGAAATTGCGGCGCGGGGCAGCCAGGTGATCGGCATCGATTCAGACCCCGACATGGTGGCGCGCGCGCAAGCCCAGTATCCGGCGCTTCGCTTCGCCTGCGCCGACGGCCGGAGTTTCGGCTTGGACGAACCGGTGGATGCGGTGTTCTCCAATGCCGCATTGCACTGGATGAAAACGCCCGAAACGGTGATCGATTGCGTCGCGCGGGCGCTGCGGCCGGGCGGCCGGTTCGTCGCGGAGATGGGCGCCGACAAAAACGTCGCGACCATCACCGAGGCCCTGTATCAGGCCCTGGCCGAGCTCGGCGTCGCACGCGCGGCGGTGGATTTTCCGTGGTACTTTCCACGCACCGGCGCTTATGTGGCGCTGCTCGAGGCCGGCGGCTTCGAGGTAACCTATTTGCACTATTTCGCGCGCCCCACGCCGCTCGACGATTGCGAGAACGGCTTGGCGGATTGGCTTCGGATGTTCGGCCAGAACTTTCTCAACACCGCCCCGGCGAACCGGGCGGAGCGGGTGATCGAGCGCACGGTCGAACTCACGCGCGACCGCTTGTGCCCGGATGGCCGCTGGATCGCGGATTACACGCGACTGCGCTTCGTCGCACTCAAGCCGGCGTCGTGAACATGCTGCCCGCCGCATTCGCGCGCGCATACAAAATCGTGGTGCTGGGCGCGACCGTGCTGGGCAGCCTCAGTGTTGCCGGGCAGGCCGCCGAAGTGACCCCGGGTTCCGCCGTCTACCGCGCCTGTGCGGGCGAGGCGCCGCATGCCTGCCTGTCTTATCTCTCGGGCGTGATCGACATGCACGAGGAGGTGGTGGCGCCGCAGATCGCACCGATGTTCTGCATGCCGGACTTGATTTCGTTTGCGGCGCTGGCGGATGGCATCCGGGCGTGGTATGCGGCCCATCCCGAGGCGATGGAGGCGCCGGCGGTCTACGGCGTGACGCAAACCCTGGCAGAAATGTTCCCGTGCGACGGGGCGCGTTAGCCGTGGCTCTATCCGCCCGAGGGTGCGCCCAAATGTTGCCACATTGCTGCACTAATGGTAGCGATGGGCGTATACACAGGATCTTGTATCCTCGGGGACGGAACCAACAACATATACCAACAACATTTAAGGCCCAAGTTTCTACGATGGCTGGCCACTCCAAGTGGAAAAATATCATGTACCGGAAGGGTGCGCAGGATGCGAAGCGCGCCAAGCGGTTCACCAAGCTGGTCCGCGAGGTCGTGGTGGCGGCGCGGTCCGGCATGCCGGATCCGAGTCAAAACCCGCGCTTGCGCAGCGCCATCGCCGCCGCGCGCGCCCAGAACGTGCCCAAGGACAACATCGAGCGGGCACTGAAAAAGCTCAGCGGCGCGGACGAGACCTACGATGAGATGCGCTACGAAGGCTTTGGGCCGGGCGGTGTGGCGCTGATCGTCGACGCCCTGACCGACAACCGCAATCGCACGGCCAGCGAGGTGCGCTCGATCTTCGGCAAACACGGCGGCACCCTGGGCGAGAGCGGCAGCGTGACTTACATGTTCCAGCGGGTCGGCGCCATGCGCTATGCGAGCGAGGCGGCCAGCGCGGACGAGATGTTCGAGACCGCGCTCGAAATCGGCGCCAGCGACTGCACGTTCGATGCCGACGGCCACGAAGTCGTCTGCGAGCCCGAGCGCTTCCACGAGGTCCGCGAAGCGCTCGAGGCGCGGCTTGGGCCGCCGGAAGAAGCCGAATTGACCTGGAAGCCGCTGAGCAGCGTCGCGGTCTCGAGCGATCAGGCGGAAACCTTGTTTCGCCTGATCGAGGCGCTCGACGACAACGACGATGTGCAGCAGGTCTCCGCAAACTACGAGGTCTCGGAGGATTTTTTGCAACGGATGACCGCCTGAGGGGCCATGGTCTCCATGCTTCGCCTTATCGGCCTCGACCCCGGGCTGCGCTCGACCGGTTGGGGCGTGATCGAAACCGAAGACAATCGGCTACGCCACGTGGCGAGCGGCGCGGTGACGTCGGACGCGGGGCTGACGCTGGCCGAGCGGCTGCTGCAGCTGCACGAGGGCTTGGCCGAGATCTTGGCCCGCTACCGCCCCGATCAGGCCGCGGTCGAGGAAACCTTCGTCAATCGCAATCCGGTATCGACGCTCAAGCTGGGTGTGGCCCGTGGTGTCGTGCTGCTGGCTCCGGCGCTGGCCGGTATGCCGGTCGGCGAATATTCCGCGAACAAGGTCAAGAAGGCCGTCGTCGGCGCCGGCCATGCCACCAAGGAGCAGGTTGAAATGATGGTGCGTCGCCTGCTGCCCGGCTCGAATCCGGCGAACTCGGACGCGACCGATGCGCTCGCGGTGGCGATTTGTCACGCGCACATCGGGGCGACGACCGCGCGCTGGACGGCGCGGGAGCGGCGTGGCGCGCGCCGGTTAGGGCAGATGGCATGATCGCGAAATTGACCGGCAAGCTCGATTCCAGCGGCGACGGCTGGGCCGTCGTGGATGTCGGCGGGGTCGGCTATCAGGTGTTCTGCTCGGGTCGCACACTGGCCCAATTGCCGGGGCCCGGCGAGCCGGTTTCGCTGTTGATCGATACGGTCGTGCGCGAGGATCACATCCATCTTTATGGCTTCGAAAGCGAGGGCGAACGGGCCTGGTTTCGGCTGCTGCAGACCGTGCAGGGCGTTGGCGCGCGGGTCGCGCTCGGCCTTCTCACCGTGCTGGCGGCAGACGAGCTCGCCCAGGCCATCGCCGCGGGCGATCGCCCGCCGTTGACCCGGGCGTCCGGTGTCGGGCCCAAGCTGGCCGACCGGATTCTGGCCGAGCTGAAAGACAAGATGCCGGTCGGCGCGGCCCTGGTGCCGGCGGCGATGGGCTCCGGCGCCGGTGTGGCGGCGGGGGCGCCGGCGGCGGATGCGATCTCGGCGCTGGTCAATCTGGGCTATCGCCAGACCGAAGCCCATGGCGCCGTTGTCGCGGCTGCGCAAGGCCTGGGCGCGGAGGCCCCGGTCGCGGCTCTGATCCGCGCCGGGCTGCGGGAGCTCGCGCAATGACCGAGGCCCGCATGGTGGCGCCGGAGGCGCTCGGCGAAGACCGGGCCGAGGGCACCTTGCGGCCGCAGAGCTTTGACGAGTTCGTCGGCCAGCGCCAGACGCGCGAGAATCTCAGAGTGTTTATTCTGGCGGCGCGGGAGCGCGGCGAGGCTCTGGACCATGTGCTGTTCTACGGGCCGCCCGGGCTCGGCAAGACCACGCTGGCCCAGATCGTGGCGCGCGAGCTCGGGGTCGGCTTTCGCGCGACCTCGGGCCCGGTGATCGTTCGCGCCGGCGATCTGGCGGCGATCCTGACCAACCTCAATGAGCACGACGTGCTCTTCATCGACGAGATCCATCGCCTCAACCCGGCCATCGAGGAGGTGCTTTATCCGGCGATGGAGGATTTCCAGCTCGATCTGATCATCGGCGAAGGGCCGGCGGCGCGTTCGGTGCGGATCGATTTGCTGCCGTTCACGCTGGTCGGCGCCACCACCCGAACCGGCTTGATCACGACGCCGCTGCGCGAACGCTTCGGTATCCCGCTGCGGCTCAATTATTACGGCGACGACGAGCTCGAGACCATCGTGCAGCGCAACGCCGAGCTGCTCGGCGTCGCGCTGACCCCCGACGGCGCCCGAGAAATCGCTCGCCGCTCTCGCGGCACGCCGCGCATCGCCGGTCGGCTGCTGCGCCGGGTGCGCGATTTCGCGGCCGTCTCGGGGGTCGCCCCGGTGGACGCCAAGGCGGCGGACGCGGCGCTCAAGCGGCTCGAGGTCGACCTGGCCGGACTGGACGCGATGGATCGGCGCTATTTGCAATGTATCGCCGAAAATTACGGCGGCGGGCCCGTCGGCGTCGAAACCATCGCGGCGGCGCTGTCCGAGCAGCGCGACGCGCTCGAGGAGGTGATCGAGCCGTTCCTGATCCAGCAGGGCTTGTTGCAACGCACGCCGCGGGGCCGCGCGCTCACCGCCAACGGATTTCTCCACCTCGGCCTCGCCGTGCCCAAGCCCGGCACGGCGCAGTTCTCGCTGCTGGACGAGGTCGCGGAAGAAGCGGACAAAAATGACTGAACTCGCCGAAAAGCAGGCCGCCCCCGGCCGGCTGGCCGACGGCCTTCACATATACCCGATCCGCATCTTCTACGAGGATACCGACGCGGCCGGACTGGTCTATTACGCCAATTATTTGAAATTCGCGGAGCGTGCCCGCACCGAGATAATGCGCCAGGTCGGCATCCAACACAGCGCGCTGAGGGCCGCCGATGGCACCGCTTTCATCGTGCGCCACTGCGCGGTGGATTACCGCCTGCCCGCCCGGCTCGACGATCTTATCGAGGTGCACACCCGCATCGTGCGCCTGTCGGGCGCCGCCATCGAGGCCGAGCAGATCGCCAAGCGCGACGGCGTGGACCTGGTGCGCATGCGCCTCAAACTCGCCTGTATCGATGCCGCAGGCCGGCCCATACGTTTGCCGCAAGTGCTTCGGGCCGCGCTCGAAAGTTTGCAATCAGAGGGAGCGAGAACCTAAGGCATGGAGAACGATCTTCTCATGGCCGTTGAGTTGGGGCGCGAGGCGGCGACCAGTCTGTCGCCTTGGCAGCTCTTTATTGAGTCGGACCTCATCGTCAAGGCGGTGATCGTTTTGTTGGTGGTCAGCTCGTTTTGGAGTTGGGCCATTATTTTCGAGAAGATCATGCGCTTCCGGCGAATCCGGCACCAGGCCGAAGAGTTCGAGCGCACCTTCTGGTCCGGCGGTTCGCTGGAAGAGCTTTACGAAGCGATTGGCGCCCGGGCCACGCATCCCATGGCCCTGGTCTTCGCGGCGGCCATGCGCGAGTGGCAGCGTTTTACCGCGCGCAGCACGACGCGGCTCGATACGGCCCGGCTCGAGGGCCTGCAGCGGCGCATCGGCCATGCCATGGAGGTGACGCTCAACCGGGAGCTCGACCAGCTCGAAAAATATTTGGGCTTTCTCGCCACGGTCGGCTCGACCGCGCCCTTCGTCGGCCTGTTCGGCACCGTCTGGGGCATCATGAACAGCTTTCAGTCGATCGCGGCCAGCAAGGATACCTCGCTCGCCGTGGTCGCGCCCGGCATCGCCGAGGCGCTGTTCGCCACGGCGTTGGGGCTGGTGGCCGCGATTCCGGCGGTGGTCGCCTACAACAAGCTGAGCGGCGATCTCGAACGCTACACGATCAGGCTCGAATCCTTCGGCACCGAGTTCCGCGCCCTGCTTTCCCGCCAGCTCGAGGATAGGGCGGCCTGATGGCCGGCGGCCTGCAACGGGCGCGCGGCGGTCGGCGGCAGCGGCGCCGCGCGCCGATGAGCGAGATCAACGTGACCCCGTTCGTGGATGTAATGTTGGTTTTGCTGGTTATCTTCATGATCACGGCGCCGCTGCTCACCGTCGGCGTGCCGGTGAACCTGCCGGAAACGGAAGCCAAGCAAATTCAAGGGGATGACGAGCCCCTGACGATAACGATTACGAAAGAGGGAACGATATATCTTCAGGAGACTGAAATTGAGCTTGATGAGCTGGTGCCCAAGCTCCTGGCGGTCACGGAGCGGCGGGCGGACAGTCGGATTTTCGTGCGCGGCGACCGGGAGATCGTCTATGGCCGGGTGATGGAGGTCATGGGCGCCGTGAACGGGGCGGGCTTCAAGAATGTGGCCTTGGTGACGACCGTGCTGATGAAGGAGCGCAATCGGTAGGCGATATGGGCAGACGCGCTTGGATATTTTCGGGTCTCCTGCATGCGGGTTTGATCACCGCCGCCGTGCTGGGATTGCCGACGTTGTTCGACGACGAGCCGGTGATCGACGAGGGCGCTGTCGTGGTCGGCGTCGTCGAAATCGAGGAGGAGGCGAGCGCGCCCGAGGCGCTGCCGCCGGAACCCGAGCCGGAACCCGTCGAGGCGAGCGAGCCCGAACCGGAGCCGGTCGAGGTGGCCGAACCCGAGCCCGAACCCGAGCCGGAGCCGGAGCCCGAACCGGTCATGGCCGCGCCGCCGCCGCCCGCGCCGCCCGAGCCGGAGACGCTGCTTGCCTCTTTGCCCGAGACACCCGAGCCCGA
Organism: Alphaproteobacteria bacterium; assembly: GCA_030604165.1. GTDB lineage: Bacteria > Pseudomonadota > Alphaproteobacteria > UBA828 > UBA828 > JAUVWK01. Next base: position 11,396 of record JAUVWK010000023.1, read on the forward strand.
GCCCGAGCCGGAACCGGAGCTGGAGCCCGAGCCCGAACCGAAGCCGAAGCTGGTCAAGCCCCCGGCACCCGCGCCAAAGCCCGAGGTCCAGAGAATCGTTCGGGTGCCCAGGCCGATGCTCAAGCCGAAGCCGCCGAAACCGACCTTGGATCGGTTGCTGAAAAACATCGCGGAGGACGAGCCGAAGCCAAAGCCGAAACGCCAGGCGAACCTGGAAGAGATGCTGACGAAGCTGGCCAACGTGCCCGAGGATGAGGCCGTGCAGCAAAGCGCGGAGCCGCTCAGGCGGCTCGACAGCGGGCTGGCCCAGACCATCGCGGACGCGATTCGGCGCAAGGTGGAGAAAAACTGGAGCGTTCCGGCCGGCGCCGAGGACGCCGGCAAGCTGGTGGTCAGAATTCGCCTTCGCTTGCGGCCCGACGGCTCGGTGCGGAGCGCGGAAATCGTCGATCAGGATCGCCTTACGGAGGCCAATTTCCGGGCCATGGCGGAAAGCGCGCGGCGCGCGGTGCGAAAGGCGAGCCCGTTCGAATTCCTGCGGCCGCATGGCGACAAATATTCCCAGTGGCGAGAAATTACGATGACCTTCCGGCCGCCGGCTTAGGCCAGATATCGAAAAGCTGGCGAATGGTCGTTGACCAACGATTATTCGCGGTCGATAAGAACATGCTAATACGTTGGGAGTGGGGGACAAGTCAGGATGACGGATACGCGATTCGAAGTGGATGAGCGCGAACGGGGCGCCGGCCGTGTAATCGGTCGCCTGCCCAAGGGCTGTCGGCGGCTTCCGTGGCGGCTTGGCGGGGCCTTGGCGCTGCTGGGCGCGCTCGCGGTGCTGGTCGGCGTGGTTCAGCCCGCGCGCGCGGAGCTCAGAATCGACATTACCCGCGGTCAGGTGGAGCCCCTGCCGATCGCCATCGCCGACTTCTATGGCACCACGCCCGAGACGACCGAGCTCGGCGCCAGGCTCGCGGCGGTGATCGCCGGCAATCTGGAGCGCTCCGGCTTGTTCCGCCCCATAGATTCGAAGGCCTTCATCCAGAAACCGGAGGCCATGCTGGTTCAGCCGCGCTTCTCGGATTGGCGGGTGATCAACGCGCAGGCCCTGGTTACCGGCCGCGTCAGGCTCGACGCGGGCGGGCGTCTGCGCGTGGAATTCCGGCTGTGGGATGTCTTTTCGGAGGTCCATCTCCTCGGGCTGCGCCTGGCGAGCATCGAAGATGCCTGGCGGCGGGTCGGGCACAAGGTCTCCGATGCCATCTATGAGCGTCTGACCGGCGAAAAGGGCTATTTCGACACGCGGATCGTCTATATCTCCGAAACCGGGCCGGCGAACGAGCGCGTCAAGCGGTTAGCCCTCATGGACCAGGATGGCGAAAACCTGCGCTACCTGTCTGGCGGCCAGCATCTCGTTCTGACGCCACGCTTTTCTCCCACCGCACAGGAAATCACCTACCTCTCCTACGAGCGCGGTCAGCCGCGGGTCTATTTGCGGAACATCGACACCGGTCAGCACGAGGTTCTCGGCGATTTTCCGGGCATGACCTTTGCGCCGCGCTTCTCGCCCGACGGCAACAACGTGATCATGACCTTGGCGCGCAACGGCAACTCCGAGATCTATGAAATGGACCTGCGCACGCGAAAGATCGCCCAATTAACCCGCAATCCGGCGATCGACACCGCGCCGTCCTATTCGCCCGACGGCAAAGACGTGGTGTTCGAGTCGGACCGTGGCGGCAGCCAGCAGATCTACGTCATGCGCCGCGAAGGTGGCGGCGCCCGGCGCATCACCTTCGGCCGGGGGCGATACGGCACGCCCGTGTGGTCGCCTCGCGGAGATTTGATCGCCTTCACGAAGAGCAATCGCGGCCGGTTTTTCATCGGCGTGATCAGGCCGGACGGCACGGGCGAGCGCCTGTTATCGGAGGAATTCTTGGTCGAGGGGCCGACGTGGGCGCCGAACGGCCGGGTGCTCATGTTCTTCCGCCAAGGCACCAGGAACCCTGACAGCGCGGAGCTGGTTACGATCGACGTGACCGGCCATAACGAGCGCATACTTTTCACCGCGACAGCGGCGTCGGACCCGGCATGGTCGCCCTTGATCCCATAACCGCCCGCAGTTATAGTCTGCCGCGTCTATTCGGCCGTCTTTTGCTGGCGCGCCGGAGCCTCGTCTTCCGACGACAAATTTTGGCAGTGAAAATCTTCGATTATTACTCGCGATCGGTGGGCAGAGGCCCTGCCGAGAGCGGATTTTACTGTGGGCGCACCTAGAGACCACTCAGACTTCGAGGGAAGGGAGCTAGTTCATGCGGATAAAGTGGATTGTTCCACTTGCGGCACTCGTGATTCTCGCGGCTTGCGAAAGCACGCCGGAGGAGACCGCATCCACGACCGGCGAAGGGGCGACCGTTCAGGAGGCCCCGGCGGTGGTCGAAACCGCGCCTGTCGAGACCGATATTTCGGCGGTCGATGCGTCGGGGCCGATCCCCGGCACGCAGGAGGATCTCGTCCAGAACGTGGGCGATCGGGTGTTCTTCTCGTACGACAGTGCCGTGCTCTCGCCCGAGGCGCGCCAGACGCTGGAGCGCCAGGTCGAATGGATGAAGCTGTTTCCGAGCGTCGTCGTCACGATCGAAGGCCATTGTGACGAGCGCGGCACGCGGGAGTACAACCTCGCGCTGGGCGAGCGCCGCGCTTCGGCGGTCAAGAATTACATGTCGGCGTTGGGTATTTCGCCGGGTCGGCTGACGACGATCAGCTACGGCAAAGAGAGGCCGTACGCGCTCGGTCACAACGAGGAGGGCTGGCAGCTCAACAGGCGCGGCGTTTCGGTCGTAAATTAGCCTGACCGGGCCAGTCTTCGCGCAGGCCAGTCTTCGCGCAGACCGGTCTTCGCGTTAGAGATATCCGGGCGTTAGAGATATCCGGGCGCCGCGCGCAACGGAAGATTGCGTGGATTGGGGCTGGGCCGGCCCCGACGCGACGGATAGGGAGTGATCATGAAATCGCGGTGGGCGGTATCGCTGGTGATGGCTGCGGCGTTGGCGCTTTCGCTCGCGTCGGGGCCCGCGGTGGGGCAGGACGCGGACATGCGCTCGGTGCTCAATCGTGTGGATGCCCTGCAAAATCAGCTCGGCACCATGCACGCCGAGATGCAGGACCTCCAGCGGGTCGTCTATGCCGGCGAGCCGCCGCCGCCGCGAGCGCCCGGCGGGGAGCCGCGCACAGAGGAGTTGGTGCGCCAACAGGGGGCGGTGACGGAGGCGCGCTTCGTCGAGACCCACGAAGCCAAGCGGCGCTTGACCGGCCGCCTCGAAGAGGTCTCTTTTCGCATGGAGCAGCTCCAGGCGCGGATCGAAAAACTGGTGGCCGACGTCGATTTCCGTTTGAGCGCTCTCGAGGGCGGGGCCGGCGTTGCGGCGCCTCGAACCGCGGCCCAGCCGCCGGTTTCCGGCGGCGGCACGGCGGCGAGCACGGCGGTCGAGCCGGGCAGCGGCTATAAGCCCTCGAGCGCGCCCCAGATCTTGGGCACGGTTCCCTTGGACGCGGGCGAACAGGCGCCGCCCGTGGCGGGCTCAGCGGCGGTGGCCGCGGCGACCGTGCCGGCGGGCACACCGGAAGAGCAATATCAGTTCGCCTTCAACCTGTTGCGCCAAGCCCGCTACGACGAGGCGGACGGCGCGTTCGAAGTCTTCATCAGCGCCTATCCGGACCATGCGCTGTCGGAAAACGCCGCTTACTGGCGCGGCGAGACCTATTATGCGCGCAAGCTGTTCGACGAGGCGAGCCGGGTCTACGCCCGCAACATGCAGCGGTTTCCCGATGGCGCGAAGGCGCCGGACAACTTGGTCAAGCTCGGCATGTCGTTGGTCAACCTCCGCCGATTCGAAGAAGCCTGTCAGTTTTTCGACGTGCTCACCGCGCGCTTTCCGGAGGCGCCGGCGAATATCCGTCAAGCGGCTGAGCGCGGCAGACGCACGGCCGACTGCTCGTAACTCGATCCAGCGGGGCCCCTCGCGTGGCCGCACCGGCGATCGTCGCGCCACATTTCGAGGCCCCGACGGCGGCTTTGGGCGCCGCCGACTTTGCCGCCTTGATGGCGCCGGCCGGACCATTCGAAGGCGCGCCGCATGTGGCGGTGGGCGTCTCCGGCGGCCCCGACAGCATGGCGCTTTGCCTGTTGACCCTGCCCTGGCTGCGGCGCCGGCGCGGGCGTTTGACGGCGTTGACCGTGGACCACCGGCTGCGGCCGGATGCGGCGGCCGAGGCGCGCCAAGTGGGCCTGTGGCTTGCCGCCCACGGATGCGCAAGGCACTCCGAGAGGCGAGGAGGCCCGACGAGCAGTTCGAGGCCGAGCTCCGGTGCGACCTCGAGCTGCGTGCCATCTACAACCGCATCGTCTCGCCCGAGACGGGCAAGGTTGGCGCACGTAGTATGGGGCTACA
>JAUVWK010000237.1 GCA_030604165.1 Alphaproteobacteria bacterium
CAAGGGTACGCCGCTCGCATTCGAGAGCCCGCTGCCGGCCGATATGGAGAGATTGATCGCTTTGCTGGCGCCGGACTGAGCGCGCCAGGACACCGAAGGGTGAGCCGACAACATATGGTATATACTTGACAATACTTATCGACGCACCACATCTATCGGCCAAGTGCCGTGTTACAGCCGTAAATCTATTTGCGGCGGCGTTTTTTTTTCATGAGTGCGGCCAAGGGTTAGGCTGAGGGCCATGGCGACAAGCGTTCCAACGATCGGTGGCGAGAGTGGCGTCGGCCGCTACCTGCGGCAAATCCGCGCCTTTCCGATGCTGGCGGCCGAAGAGGAATTCATGCTGGCCAAGCGCTGGCGCGAGCATGGCGACACCGAAGCCGCGCACAAGCTCGTGACCAGCCACCTGCGCCTCGTCGCCAAGATCGCCATGGGCTACCGCGGCTACGGCTTGCCGCTGGGCGAGCTGATTTCCGAAGGCAATGTCGGCTTGATGCAGGCCGTCAAGCGCTTCGAACCCGATCGGGGTTTCCGCCTGGCGACCTATGCCATGTGGTGGATCCGCGCCTCGATACAGGAATATGTCCTGCACTCCTGGTCGTTGGTGAAAATCGGCACCACCGCGGCGCAAAAAAAGCTCTTCTTCAACCTGCGCAAGCTGAAGGGCCAGCTTCAGGCGATCGACGAGGGCGACCTTACCCTGGAGCAGGTCAAACACATCTCGCGCGCGCTCTCGGTATCGGAGACCGACGTGGTCTCGATGAACCGACGCATGGCCGGACCGGACCACTCGCTCAATGCGCCGGTGCGCGAAGAGGGCGGTGGCGAATGGCAGGACTGGCTGGTCGAGCCCGCCGCCGACCAGGAAACGACCTTTCTGGAATCGGACGAACTCGATCACCGCCGCGACTTGCTGGCCCAATCCATGCACGTCCTGAACGCGCGCGAGCAGCACATTCTTCAGGAGCGGCGGCTCAAAGAGGATCCGTCTACGCTGCAGGACCTGAGCGAGCACTACGGCATCTCGCGCGAGCGGGTGCGCCAGATCGAGGTCCGTGCCTTCGAAAAGCTGCAGAAGGCAGTGCGCAACGCGGCGTACGACGAGAATTCGGAAGCTGCGGACGGGTCCAACTAAGGGCGGCGGGCTGGTGCCGCCTGAACGGAAAACGCTCTAGCGCCGATCGCCGAAACCCCACTCGTCGGCCAGCGTCTGGCGCGCCGCCTCCAGGCGCGCGAGCCGCGCACCGAGCAAGGCGTCCTGTACGACAATGATAAAGCTCGGCAGCAGATACACGAGAAGCCACGCCGCGCCGGCCGCGCCATACATCACGAACCAGGTATTCAGGTCGCCGACCTTTTCCAGTGCCGCGGACAAGCCGTCGTCGCGGCGCCAAAGCACTTCGAGAAACGGGACCACGCCGGCGAGGTTCATGGCCGCGACGGCGCGGAACAAATAACGGCCGGGCTGCTCGTCCAGGAAGTACGCGACCATGGTCGGCAGCATGCCGCCGAACACGATGAGGAACACCGGCAAGGCGAAAATCGCTAGCATCGCGCCCGCTGCCGAGAGCATGATCATCGCCACCGCGGTGCGGAGCCGCGCCACGCGTTGTTGCGCCGCCACCGCCTCGATCGCTTGTTGGCGGGCTTGCATGCCCATGCGGACGCCGCGGTTCATAGCCCGCTGCCTGTCACGGTTACAACGCACACCACGAGAAGAACAATGGCCGCGATCCCCGCGGCGACGCGCCGCGCACTCGATACCGCGAGGCTTTGGCGCATCGCTAGGGCGTATTGAGCGCGCACGATCTCGTTGCTGACCGAGGCATATTGCGATGCCGCGGCGCCGTATTCGCGTCGATCGGCAATGCGTTCCCGGGAATCGTTGATGACCGCCAAGACGCTGCTGAGGTCGCCGCCGCTGACGGCTTTCTTTAGCGTGGCCGCGATACGCTTCCGCCGGGCTTGGCTGTAATAGGCATGCAAGGCCGGCTCGAGGCGGGAGGCCAGCCAGCTGGCCAGGTTTCGCAGGGGACCGACCTCGGCCGACTTCTGGATCATGGCCAATAAGGCGAGATCGCCGATGCATTGCGCCGAGCCCGCCGCCGCGCGGTCGCTCGCGGCCCGCGCCTTTTGCTGCTGATTTACGGGCATGCGGCTGGCGACGAAGGCCGCGATGTGCACATCGACCGGTCGCTGCTTGGGCTGTTCGCTGCCTCGCGCCATCGCGTTCAACGCCTTCACGAGGTCACCGAGGTTCTGCACGACAGCGCTGCGCACCATGGGACTTTGACAAAGCATTCCGAGATCGAGCTCATACAAACAACGCTCGATGCCGGTGCCGGGCTGGGTGTCCCTCGCAAAGCCCTGAAACGCCCGGAAGGCGGTCCGAAATTGCTGCGATGCCGTATTCTCGACGTTGCCGCGCAGCGTCCACAGCGGCAAACCGAGCACCAAGATATCGGTGATGGTTTTCACGGTGTCGTCAGCGCCTTTGAGCACCGCATCGGAGAGCGCCGGGCCAAACCCATCCAACATGATGGCTTGGCCCTGAAAACGGACCGGCCCCTGCGGATCGAAGGTTAGGCACACCTTCGCCAGCATTTCGTCGTCGACAAGCACGCGCCCGGCCGCCAGCTCAACCGGGTCGCCGAGGATATCGAAAAAGGCGTCGCTCAGGTCCAGGTCGTTGTAACTGCGTCTCAGCCAGTTGCCGAGCCGTTCGTCGCGCACCGCGAGGCGGGCCGCTTCGACGTTCTCCGAGAAGCCATAGGCGATGGCGCGCGGCGAATAGCACTCGCGGCCGAGAAACAGAAACGGCCGCATGCCGCTGCGCGACCGACGAAACACCGGCGGGCTGGATCGCCGACCGCCCAACCAAGTTCGAACATCCTCGATAGTCCAGCGCATGCCGGGGTCGTCGAACAGCAACCCCGCCAGCAATTCCCGCATCGCGTCGGTGCACAACACCGCCGAAGCCAGCGTCGCGTAGGAGCCGCGGTCGATCCGGTCGTGGAGTAGATCGGAGTGCTTCTCGGCGCGTGGGATGTCGCCCTGCAGCAGCGACAGAAGCGTGACGCCAAGCGCGTACATGTCGCACGCGGGCTTACCGTCACCCCGCCCCACCGGCAGCGCCATGGCCCGCTCGATGGGCTCGAACGCCGCGGGCTGATCGAACCCCGGTGGCGCGCTGATGCATTCGCCGAGCACCACTTGGGTATGTCCACTGTCGGTGAAGAACAGGTTGTCCGGCCGTATGGCGCGGTGGACGATGCGTTTCTCGTGCAATGCGGCGAGCGCATTGAGCAGCGCCGGCAGGACGACCTCGCGGATGACGTCTTCGTTGAATGGCTCGTGCGCACCCCTGCTGTTGCCGGTCAGGCGTCCGCCCGCGGGGCGCTCGAGCGCGAGCACGAAATTACCTCCGCCGCACTCCGGAATATCGAGATAGCCGGCCGCGAGGATGTTCGAGAGGCTGGCGTTGTCGACCGCCATGACCTTGTCGATCTCGGCCGTGCGGCCTGGCATGTCGGGCCGGCAGACCAGGACATAGGTGGCGGTGTGTGGATTTTGGATATCGTAGGCGGCGAAAGCCATGGCCTGGGGCGAATCGAGCGTCATCAGCCGGCGTGCGAGATCGATCTCGAATCGCCCCTCTAGGACCGCGACCGCGCGCTGCGGCTCGAGCCCAGCGTTCAGGCCCGGTCGGCCCTCGGTTTTTGCCATCGTCTGCCACCAGCCCCACTATGGCGCTTTGGCCCATTGTTAACGGATTACGCCAACTTTCCGTTAACGCCCGAAAGCCGCGAGACGAATGGCAATCCGTTGAGATAACTGGAAAAATTAGAGTATTTCAAATTTGAACTGCGCCGGCGCGATTCCACGCCAGTGGAAAATCCTCTAATCGGCAAAGGGGTCGTGGACGAGGATGGTGTCCTCCCGCTCCGGGCTCGTTGACAGCAGCGCCACCGGCGCCTCGATCAACTCCTCGATGCGCCGGATATATTTAACCGCGGTGGCCGGCAAATCCGCCCACGAGCGGGCCCCACGCGTGCTCTCCGACCAGCCCTCGGTGGTTTCGTAGACCGGCTCGACCTGCGCCTGTTCGGCCGCCGCCGCGGGGAGATAATCAAGCCGCTCACCGTGCATCCGGTAGGCGCTGCAGACTTTGAGCTCGGGCATGCCATCCAACACGTCCAGCTTGGTGAGCGCGATGCCTTTGATGCCGCCGATCTTGATCGCCTGGCGCACGAGCACGGCGTCGAACCAGCCGCAGCGGCGCCGGCGCCCCGTCACGGTGCCGAATTCGCGGCCCCGCTCGCCCAGGCCGGCGCCGATCTCGTCCGACAGTTCGGTCGGAAACGGCCCGCTGCCCACCCGCGTGGTATAGGCCTTGGTAATGCCGAGGACGTAGCCCACGGCGCCGGGTCCGACCCCGGCGCCAGCCGCCGCCTGGGCGGCCACCGTGTTCGACGAGGTGACAAAGGGATAGGTGCCATGATCGATATCGAGCATGGCGCCCTGAGCGCCCTCGAAAAGAACTCGCTTGGCGGACTGCCGGACCTCGTCGAGACGGCGCCAGACCGGTCCGGCGAAGGGCAAGATCTTGGCCGCCACCTCATGCAGGCTTTGGGCCAGCGCGTCGCGGTCGGCGTCGGCGATACCGAAGCCACGGCGCAGCGCGTTGTGATGCAGCAGAAGCTCGTCGAGACGATGGCGCAGCGCCGCGTCATCGCGCAGGTCGCACACCCGAACGGCGCGGCGCCCCGCCTTGTCCTCGTAGGCCGGTCCGATGCCGCGCCCGGTAGTGCCGATCTTTCGACTGCCCCGCGCCTGCTCGCGCGCCTGGTCGAGCTCGCGGTGAAGCGGCAAGATGAGGCAGGCGTTGTCGGCGATCATCAGGTTGTCGGGCGAGGTCGCGATGCCCTTGCTCGCCATCTCGGCGATTTCATCGGTCAGCGCCCAGGGATCGATGACCACGCCATTGCCGATGATGGAAAGCTTGCCGCCGCGCACCA
>JAUVWK010000479.1 GCA_030604165.1 Alphaproteobacteria bacterium
GCCTGATCACCACCAAGGGCCACAACGACGTGATCCACATCATGCGCGGCTCGCGCGGGCTCACCGGGCGCGATATCCGCCTGGTGGTGCACTTCCCGGAAAGCAGCAAGCCCGAGCCCATCGTGCCCAAGTCGCTGATCGAGGGCGTCTCCGAACGGGTCGATTGCTTCGGCAAGGAGGTGGTCGCGCTCAACGAGGCTGAGGCCGAGACGGCGATCCGCCGACTGCTGGACCAGGGCGTGGAGGCGATCGCGGTGTGCTTCCTGTGGTCGTTTCTCGCGCCCGCCCACGAGCGCCGGGTCAAGGCGATGATCGAGGAGATCGCGCCCGATCTGTTCGTCACCTGCTCGTGCGACCTGGTGCCGAAATGGGGCGAATACGAGCGCACCGCCGCAGTCGCGTTGAACGCCTATATCGGTCCGCTGACCACCGGCTATCTGGAGCGCGTCGATCGCCGGGTGCACGAGCTCGGCTACCAGCACCCGCTGCAGATCACCCATTGCGCCGGCGGCACCATTTCGCTCGCCAAGGCGCGCACGGCGCCGCTGCTGACCCTCGATTCCGGGCCGGTCTCGGGCGTCATGGGCAGCAAATATGTCGCCGATCTGATGGGCTACGACAACGTCATCACCACCGACATGGGCGGCACCTCGTTCGATGTCGGCATCATCCAGGGCGGCGCGCCGGCCTTTTCCTTCAAGAGCCTGGTGCACCAGTACGAGTATTACCTCTCCAAGGTGGATATCCAGACCATCGGCGCCGGCGGCGGCAGCCTGGCCTGGATCGACGAGAGCACCGGCGCGCTGCGTGTCGGCCCCGAGAGCGCCGGCGCCGACCCCGGGCCGGTCTGCTATGGCCGGGGCGGCAGCGCGCCGACCGTGACCGACGCCGACCTGGTGCTCGGCTATCTCGATGCCGAAAACTTCGCCGGCGGGCGCATCGCCCTCGACAAGCCGGCCGCCGAGGCCGCGATCCAGGCCATCGCCGAACGCCTCGGCCTCGGGCTTTTTGAATGCGCCAGCGGCATCGCCCAGATCGCCGAGTTCCAGATGGCCGACCTCACCCGCAAGGTGACCATCCAGAAGGGCTTCGATCCGCGCGACTTCGTACTCTTCGCCTTCGGCGGCGCCGGCCCGGCGCACGCCGGGGTCTACGCCCGCGAGCTCGGCGTCGCCAAGGTGGTGGTGCCGCAAGGGGAGACCGCCTCGGTGTGGTGCGCCTTTGGCGCGGCGGCCGCCGATATCCTGCATGTTTTCGAGCAGGTCAAGATCATGCGCTCGCCCTTCGAGGCCGCAAGCATCAACGCCCTGCTGGCCGAGCTGAAAGCGCGCGGCGCGGCGGCGCTGGCGGCCGACGACGTCGCCGAGGCGCGCCGCCACTATCGCTTCACCCTCGACATGCGCCACAAGGGCCAGATCAACGAGGTCGAGGTCGAGCTGGCCGGCGATCGCCTCGCGGCGGACGCGCTGCCCGCCCTGCACGAGGCCTTCGTGCGCCGCTACGAGCTGCTTTACGGGCGGGGCGCCGCGTTGCCCGGCGCCACGCTCGAGATCGTCACCTTCCGCTGCCGCGCTTCCGCCGCGATGCTAAAGCCCCGCCTGGTCGCGGCCGAGAGCCTGAGCGAGACGATCCCCGAGGCGGCGCTGAGGCCCGCGCGCGCGGTCTATTGGGCGGCATGGCAACGCGCCGCCGAGACGCCGATCTTCGCCGGCGAGCAGCTCGTGCCGGGCAACCGCATCGCCGGCCCCGCGGTGATCGAGACGGCGGTGACCACGGTGGTCGTCCATCCCGAACAGACCCTCGCGGTGGACGCCTTCGGCAATTTCGAGATTCTGTTGGGCGGCGCGGACGGCGAGGGATAACGAACATGCCACGCATTAGCGAAATGACGGACGTGCGCTTCGATGGCGTCACCAATCCCTATGTGCCGCCGAAGGAGCTCGCGATCTCGGAGACGCTCACGCTGCACCGCGAGGTCGCGCGCGAGCTCGATCCCGTCACCTACGAGGTGGTGCGCCATAATCTGTGGAACATCAACGAGGAGCACGGCGCCACGATCCAGCGCATCTCGGGCTCGCCGGTCGCCATATATGCGCTCGACCTCAACCCCTCGATCCTCACCGAAGACGCCGAGTTCGTCTATTTCGGCCCCTACATGCAATACATGTCGGGCGTCACCGACACCCAGGTGAAGTGGATCCTGGAGTACCGCAGCGACAATCCGGGCATCCGGCCCGGCGACATGTTCCTCGCCAACGACCCCTGGGTCGGCGCCGCGCACCAGATGGACGTGATGTTGATCTGCCCGGTGTTCCACGAGGACGAGCTGTTCTGCTGGATCACCAACTGCCTGCATCAATACGACATCGGCGGCATCACGCCGGGCAGCTTTTGCCCCGCGGCCGAGAGCGCCTTCGACGAGGGGATCTTGATTCCGCCGATCAGGATCGTCGAGAACGACACGGTGCGCAAAGATATCGAAGACCTCTATCTGCGCTCCTCGCGCAAGCCCGAGCTGGTGGCGCTCGATTTCCGCGCCCAGCTCGCCGGCAACATCACCGCGCGCGCCCGCATCCACGCGCTGATCCGCCGTTATGGCGCGGCCACGGTGAAGGGCGTGATGAAGCGCGTGATCGACAACGCCGAGACCGCGTTCCTGAAAAAATTTGCGCGCCTGCCCAACGGCGTCTGGCGCGACCGCACCTATGTCGAGGCCTGCCGGCCAGGCGACCGCCGCACCCACCGGGTGCAGATCGCCGTGACCAAGGCGGGCGACAAGCTGATCTTCGACAATGACGGCACCGCGCCCCAGGACGGCGCCATGAACGCCACCTATTCGGGCTGGCGCGGCTCGCTGATGGTGGCGATCAACGAGCTCTTGTGCTGGGACCAGAATTTCGCCGTCGGCGGCGCCTTGCGCCATATCGAGTTCGACC
>JAUVWK010000418.1 GCA_030604165.1 Alphaproteobacteria bacterium
CAGCCGGCTGACCCTTATTCGCTAGACACCGAAGAGCGCCCCCCGCGCGCCTGGTTGGGCAGCTTGATCAAGCCGGTCCGCGGGCGCTTTCGCGAAGCCTTCCAGATCTCGCTGTTTGACAATCTGCTGGCGCTTGCCGTGCCGATCTTCATCTTGCAAGTCTATGACCGGGTGGTCTTCCACCACGGTTTGAGTACGCTTTTCGCGCTCTTGATCGGCGTCATCGTGGCGTTGCTCTTCGACTTGGCGCTGCGCCAAGCGCGGAGCCGCATGCTGCAACGCGTCGCGCTCGGCATCGACGTGGCGCTCGGCCGCCGTCTCTATGACAAGCTGGCCGCGCTGCCGCTGCGCACGCTGGAAAGCCGCCCCGCCGGCTTTTGGCAAACCCTGTTCAAGGACGCCGAGCTGGTGCGCAACGTGTTCTCCGGCCCGACCGCCGTGCTGGTCACCGACCTGCCGTTCGCCCTGCTGTTTCTGCTCTTGATCTACGTCATCGCCACGCCCGTGGTGTGGGTGCTGTTCGTGGCGTTGCCGGTGTTCGTCATCATCGCCGCCTTGTCGGGACACCTGATGAACCGGGCAACTCGTGGGGAGCGCAAGGCCGGCATCGGTCGAGACGCCTTCCTCAGCGAAATGCTCGCGGGCCGGGCCACCATCAAGGCGCTGGCGCTGGAGCGCACCATCAAGCCAGCCTGGGAGGACAAGCACGCGGACAGCATCGAGCACGCGATGGTGCGCGGCCGCCGCGCCGACGGCTTCGGCAATCTCGGCACGACCCTGAGCTTCGTGACCACGATCGCGCTGGTCACCAGCGGCGCGCTGGCCATCATCGACCAGCAGCTCACCATCGGCTCGCTGATCGCCGCCACCATGCTCGCCAACCGCGTGCTGGGGCCGTTCAATCAGCTCGTCAATAGCTGGCGCACCTTTGCCAACTATCGCCAGGCGGTGCGGCGCTTGGATGGCGTCTTCGCCATGCCCGAGGACCGCCGCGAAGGCCGCTTCAGCCTGGCCCGGCCCAAGGGCCGGCTGACCCTGGAGAACGCGACCTTCGGCTACGAGGCGGAGCGCCCGCCGATCATCGACAACCTGACCATGGACGTGAAACCGCCCGGCATGCTCGGCATCGTCGGGCGCAACGGCTGCGGCAAAACGACGCTGCTGAAGCTCATGCAGGGTCTTTATCAGCCGGTGAGCGGGCGGATGATGATCGACGGCGCCGACGTGAGCCAGTTATCGCGCGCCGATCTGGCCCGCTATATCGGCTATGTGCCGCAGGAATGTTTCCTGTTCGACGGCACGATCCGCGACAACATCGCGATGACCAAGCCCGATGCCACGGATGACGAGGTGGTCCGGGCGGCGACGCTGGCGGGCGTGCATCAATATGTGATCGACCTGCCGGACGGCTACGGCACCGAGATCGGTGAGGCCGGCTCGCGCCTCTCGGGCGGCCAGCGCCAACGCATCGCCATCGCGCGGGCGCTGCTGCTCGACCCGCCCGTGCTGCTCTTGGACGAAGTCACCGGCAACCTCGACATGCAGGCGGAGATCGCGCTGCGCGACACGCTGATCGACCTGGCGCGCGAGCACACCATCGTGGTGGTGACCCATACGCCGGTGCTGCTGCGCGCCTGCACCAATATCGTCGCGCTCGACCGCGGCCGCATCGCGCTCGGCGGCCCGGCGCAAGAGGTGCTCGCCAAGCTGTTCGGCGGCGCCCCGCGGCCGGCGCCGGCGGAGGAGCGCCGATGAGCCGCCTCGACGACCTGGCCCCGCGCGGCCGGCCGCGCGGCTGGCGTGCCACCGCATGGCTGATCGCGATCGCGGTCACCGTGCTGATCGTCTGGACCTATTTTGCCGAGCTCGAAGAGGTCGCCGTGGCGGAAGGCGAAGTTGTCCCGCAAGGGCAGGTCAAGGTGGTCCAGCATCTTGAAGGCGGCATCATCAAGCGCATCTTCGTCACCGAGGGCGACGCGGTCCGGGCCGGCGATCCGCTACTGCAGCTCGATCTCGGCATTTACGGCTCGACGCGCGAAGAGCAGCAGATCGAGCTGGACGGCCTGCTGATCACACGCGCGCGTCTCGACGCCGAATCCCGCGGGGCCGCGCTCGCCTTTCCCGAAGACGAGAGCGCCCGGCGGCCCGACCTAGTCGCCGCCGAACGGCAAACCTACGAGGGCCATCGCCGCGAACAGTTCAGCACTATCGCCGTGCTCAAGGAGCAAGCGCGCCAGCGCGAGTTGGACTTGCAACAACTCCGGGTGCAGCTCAAATCCGCCGAGAACAACCTGCTGCTGGCGCGCGAGCGCTTCGTCATGTCGGCGGATCTGTTAGCCGAGGGCCTGACGCCTAGGATCGAGCACGTTCAGCTGCAGCAGGAGGTCGCGGCGCTGGACGGCGAAGTGGCCGGGCTCGAGGCGGCGCTGCCGCGCGCCAAGGCCGGCATCGCGGAGGCGCTGGCCCGCATCGACGAAGAGCGTCTGCGCTTTCGCCGCCGGGCGCTCGAGGAGTTGGCCGAGGTGGAGCGGCGCGTCGCGCGCACGCGCGAAGTGCTCAGCCGCGCCACCGACCAGGTGACCCGGACCGAAATCAAGAGCCCGATCGATGGCGTCGTGAAGAGCCTTCGCTATCACACCATCGGCGGCGTGGTGCGGCCCGGCGAAGCGCTCATGGAGATCGTGCCCTCGCAAGAGAAGCTGGTCATCGAGGCCCGGCTCAACCCGACCGACATCGGCTATGTCCGCGTCGGCCAGGCCGCCATGGTCAAGATTTCCACTTACGATTTCGCCCGCTATGGCGGCCTCGAGGGCAGGGTCGCCTATATCTCGGCGGATTCGCACGTCGATGCGAGCACCGGCGAAGCCTATTTCCGCGTCGTCGCGGAGACCGATCGGACCTATCTCGGCAGCGGGCCCGATGACCTGCCCATCGCGCCCGGCATGGAAGCCACCGTGGATATCCATACCGGCTCGAAGAGCGTTTTGGCCTATCTCCTCAAACCGGTGATAAAGGTCAAGGCCGAGGCGTTTCGCGAACGCTGAGCGAGGCGGCGCGACGGCGCCGCTCGCGATCCTGTAGCCTCGCTTGAGGCCGCGACCGCGGCCCGCCGGTTATCCGGCGCGCCCGCGCAGGCGCGGACCGTGAGGTCCGCTGCCGTGAGCAATAAAAACGAGAGCAATTCACGATCCTGTAGCCTCGCTTGGGGCCGCGACTGCGGCCCGCCGGTTACCCGGCGCGCCCGCGCAGGCGCGGACCGTGAGGTCCGCTGCCGTGAGCAAA
>JAUVWK010000124.1 GCA_030604165.1 Alphaproteobacteria bacterium
ATAATGACCGTGACGGTGTCGTGCTTGGGCCCGTAAACAACTTCCGCGCCCGGTGCGCCACGAAACCGCCCGGCCCCGCCGGTGCCGTGGGTCACGCGCAAGGACTTGAACTGGATCGGCTGCTTGAGCTCGTCCACCTCCACGCTGTCGCGGTACATCAGCCCACCGACCACCGGCAGCCCGTAGGTCAGCCAGCCGTCGGCCGTCGGGCTCGCGGGACTGCCGCAGCTGGCGATGATCAACTGATTGATGAAGGCCTCGCCGCCACGGCGAAGATCATTGCCGGAAACCACCGCAAATCCCGCGCCCATCGAGTTGCCGCCCTGCGCCAGTCCGTAGCCGTCGCCGAGCTTGGCGAACGCGCTTTGCGTAATATTGACCAGCCGGTCGGCGACAGTGGTCGTCGCCATCGAGCAGCTATGCGGAAACTCGGGGATGCCGACGACGCAATTCTTGCGCAGCAGCAAATTGAGCCGCCGGAACGAGCCCGAATTGTGCGGAATATCCGGATCCAACGCGTTGAACACGCCGCTGACCACGTTGTTGATGGTGCAGGCCTCGGATTCGTTGAAGCCGCAATCGACGCAATCGATATTGTCGCGCAAATCGACGGTGATGATCGCCTCGTCGGGGTCGACGTCGAGTTTCACCTTGATCGGAATGCCGTCCGGCAACAACGGCTCGAACGGATCGTGGGCGCCCTCGTTGACCAGCGTCGCCTTGGGCAGCTTCTTGATCGCCCGGATCATGCGCTGCTCGGAGTAATCCAGCCAATTCACGATGAATTCCTTGATCGTTTCCTTGCCGTATTTTTCGCACAGCTCCTTCAAGCGCCGCTCGCCGATGCGGGCCGAGCCCAGCGCCGCCAAGAAATCGCCGTACCATTGGTCGGGCACGCGAATCCGCCGCCGGCACATGCGGATGATGTCCTCGACCGGCTCATAGCCCCGTTGCACCCGAACGCAAGGGAAGATTAGCGAGCCCTCCTCGCACACGTCCTTCGCGGCGGCGTGATAGGTCGAGGGAATGCTGTTGCCGATATCGGCCTGATGCGCCTTGGCGCAGGCGGTGAACAGATGCTCGCCCTCGACGAACACCGGCACCAGGATGGTGTGATCGGCCGGATGGGTGTTGCCCAGATAGGGGTCGTTGTGCAGAAACGCATCGCCCTCCGCGAGATCGGCGTGCAGCTCGCACATCGACGCGCTTTGCAAATGCGAGCCGAAAATATGCACCGGCAGCCCTTCGGCCGACGACAGCAACTGATTGTCGCCCGTCGTCAGGGCGCAGGAGAAATCCCGTGCGCTGTTGATCACCGCCG
Source organism: Alphaproteobacteria bacterium (assembly GCA_030604165.1). Classification (GTDB taxonomy): domain Bacteria; phylum Pseudomonadota; class Alphaproteobacteria; order UBA828; family UBA828; genus JAUVWK01. Next base: position 1,322 of record JAUVWK010000124.1, read on the forward strand.
AGCGCGCGGCGCGCAGCAGCGTGTTGGACATCTCGCGGACGACGCCATCCAGCCGATTGGCCAGGACGGCGGTCAGCACGGGGTCGAGCTTGCGTTTTGTGGGCGCGCTTGGCGCGGTTTTCTTAGCCATGTCTCTTGCCTGCCCGTCTTAGGCTTAGGAGATTTCGAGAATGTAATTGCCGGCGCCGCTGAGCCGCGCCGACATGCCCGGATAGACCACCACTGTCGTGGTCGGCTCCTCGATGATGGCGGGGCCCGCGACCGTGCTGCCCCGCGCCAGGTCGGGCCCGAAATAGATCGGCGTCTCCACGCTCTGGCCATCGCCGAAGTGGGCCAAGCGAGTTCGGGCGGGCGCCGCCGGCACGTGCTCGGAGACCGTCTCGGGCGCGGCGATCGGGCTCGGCAACGTCACCGTCAAGCGACCCTTCCAGTTGATGCATTCAACTTGGCTGCCCTCGTCGCGCACCGCGAAGACCCGCTCGTGCACCTGGTGAAAGGCCTCGATCAGCGCCTCGACATCGGCCGCCGAGCGGAATCGCTCGCACGGCAACGGCGTATCCAGCTCCCAGACCTGGGCCATGTAACGGGCCTCGACGAACAGCTCCAGCCGATAGCTTTCGAGGCCCTTGCCCTCGAGGGTCCCGAGAAAGCGCCGCAACTCCGCCTCGATGCCGTCGAGCGCCATATTGACGCCGTCGAGGTCGAAATCGCCCGACAGCGTGACCTTGCTGGTGGTGTGCTCGGCGACGATGTCGGAATACTGCATGCCGCAGGCGCTGAGCGCGCTGGCGGTCTTGGGCAGGATGATGCGCTCGCAGCCGAGCTCGCGGGCGATCGGCAGAATGCTCAACCCCGCCGCGCCGCCGCCGGCCACCAGCACGCTCTCGCGCGGATCGAAACCCTCGCTGACCGTGATCTCCTGGATCGCCTTGATCATCAGCTCGTTGGCGATATTGAGGATCGAGAACGCCGCCTCTTCCACCGCCTGGTCGATCGCGCCGGCGATGCCGCCGACGACGCGCCGGGCGGCCTCCAGATCGAGGCTCATGCGCCCGCCGAGGAAATAATCCGGGTTCAGATAGCCGAGCACCGCGGCCGCGTCGGTCACGGTCGGCCGGTCGCCGCCGGCGCCGTAACAGGCCGGCCCCGGCACCGCGCCGGCGCTTTGCGGACCGACCCGCAGCAGCCCCCCGGGATCGATCCAGGCGATCGAGCCGCCGCCGGCGCCGACGCTGCGCACATCGACCGACGAGATGCTCAAGATGTGGCCGGTCCATTGGCCGCCGAGCCAGGTTTCGCGCGTGTATTTCAGGCTGCCGTCGCGCACCAGGCCGACGTCGAAGGTGGTGCCGCCGACATCGCAAATCATCACGTCGCCGCCGAAGTCCTCCATACCGGAATAGGTGACGCCCGCGACCGGTGCCATGGCCGACCCCGATTTGACGGTATGAATCGGCCGCTCGACCAACTCGTCCACATGCATGCAGCCGCCGACCGCCGTGCTGATCAGAACCTCGCCCACATAGCCGATGCGCCGCAGTTCCTCGTCGATTTGCCGCAAATGCCTCTGCATCAGCGGCTTCAGCGAGGCGTCGATCGCGGTCGCCGAGGCGCGCCGGTATTCGCGCAGGATCGGGATCAGCTTGTGCGAGAGCGTAAAGGGTACCCCGGGCAAGGTCTCCTCGATCAACTGTCCCATCGCCAGCTCGTTGTCGGGATTGGCGATCGACCACAGAAAACAGACCGCGATGGCCTCGAAATCGCGCGCCTTGAGCGTCTCCAGCACGGCGCGCGCCTGCACCCGGTCCAGGGGCATCGTTATCTCGCCCTCCGAGCCGGTCCGCTCGCTGATCTCATAGGTGTGGCGGCGCGCGATATAGGGCTCGGGAAAATCGACACTGAAGTCGTGCGGGTCGAATTTGCCGCCCTCCTTCAAAAGCAGCGTATCGGGGAAGCCCTCGGTGGTGAGAAAGGCGGTCTTGGCTACGTTCTTGGTGATGATCGCGTTGGTCGCCTGGGTGGTGCCGTAGATCAGAATACTGGTGGCGGCCAACAGACCTTCGAGGTCAATGGCAAGATCCTCGGCCGCGGCCTGCATGGCCGCCCGCATGCCGTCGAACACGTTGCCCGGCGTGGTCAGCGCCTTGCCGAGGGTTTGACGCCCTGTTTCGTCCGCAATCACGACATCGGTAAAGGTTCCGCCGGTATCGACGGAAATCCGGTAGCCCATGACGCGACGCCTCCCATGGTCTTTTTGTTCTGCCGCGGGCCGTGGGCGCCGGACCCGCAGCCCGTGCTCGCCCATACTCGATAGTACCGTATGGCGCGCCCCATGCCACATAAATGCAGGCCGATCCGCCGGGCCCGGACCCCGCGGACGGTGCTTTCTTGGACCGCCTGGCGCGCGATCGCCCCAAATTTGGCCGTCAGCCCCGACCGCAGGCTCAAGCGGTGAAATTTACCTGAAATTTCATCGAAATTTGCGCGGAACACCGACCCAAATTCGAGGAAGTAACGTGGGACAACGCGCCGATTGGTAAAACAAAGCTTAAATCCTCGACCCAAGAATGTGACGCAGACCGAAAGGACCTTTGGCGTTACAGCGGTAATTGAGGATGAGCCTGCACCACACCGTTTCCAAGCCCAGCCCGGCGCGCGGCACCCTATTGCGGCGCCTATTGCGCGCGTCCGTGACGCCGCTGCTGCGCCGCGCCGAAGAGGCGCTCCTCTCGGCTCCGGAAATCCCGGCGCCAACCATCTCCGGCGCGCCCGACGCCAGCATGCGCCGCGGCCCGGGGCGCCGTTACGTCGCGACACCGGGCGTCGGCCTCGCCGCTCTGCTGGATTTGGAGCCGGCCAAGCGTTCGTTGCCGTCGCGGCTGGCCCACCTCTGGCGCGCCCTGCTCAGCCGGCTGCGCCGGGATCGCTCCGGCGTCGTGGCGGTGGCGACCACGCTCTCGATGACCGCCCTGCTCGGCATCGCCGGCCTATCGACGGACGTTGGCGTGTGGTACGCCAGCAAGCGGACGGTTCAGTCGGCCGCCGATTCCGCGGCCCTGGCCGGCGCTCTCGAGACCCTGCGCACCGGCACGGCCGCGACGATCGTCCTGGCGGCCGAGCGGGACGCGATCATCAACGGTGTCGACATAGCGGCGGGCGATATTGTCAGCGTCAACCGCCCGCCGCTCTCCGGGCCCAATATGGGCAACGCGGACGCGGTCGAAGTCGTGATCGAACATTCGGCGCCGCTGTTCTTCTCGCGCTTCTTTCTCGACGCGCCGGTCACCGTGGCCGGCCGCGCGGTGGCGGTGGCGGACATCAACGATTCCTGCGTCTGGGGGTTGGATCGGACCGCGCGCGGCGCCGTCAGGGTAACCGGCGGCGCCCAGGTCGCCATCGATTGCGGCATGGTGGTCAACTCCGACGATCCAGAAGCTCTGACCCAAGATGGCTCGTCTTGTCTCAACGCGACGAGAATCAAAGTGGTCGGCGGCTATAACGGCGACTGCGTCGCGCCCAACCCCAAGACCGGGACGGCACCGGCCACCGATCCGCTGAAAACCCTCGCGCCGCCGGAACACGGCGGCTGCGACGAGCCGGGTAGGGTCGTCGTCGCGGGCGGGCGCAGCACCACGCTCTCGCCCGGCGTCTATTGCGGCGGCATCAGTATCGTGGCCGACAGCAGCGTCACCTTCCAGGCTGGGCTCTATGTGCTCGACGGCGGCGGCCTATCGATCGGCGGCCAAGCCACCGCGACCGGCACGAACGTCTCCTTCTTCCTGACCGAAAACTCGTGCGCGATCGCCAATGTGAGCATTCAGGCGGGCGCCACCGTCTCGCTCAGCGCCCCGACGGTCGGTTATTATCCGAACGGCAACGGCGTTTTGTTCTTTCACGACCGCAACTCGCCGTCCAACGTCAGTCACAACCTCACTGGCGGGTCCACCACCAACCTGGAGGGCATCATCTATTTTCCCAACCAGGACCTGCATTACGCCGGCGGCGCCGCGGAAACCGATTCGCCGATCATGATCATCGCCCGCTCGGTGTCGTTTTCGGGCAATAGCCAGCTCGGCAGTTTCGACGGCTCGGCGGTCGAAACCAACCCGCTGCTGATCGAAGCGGCACTGGTGGAATGAGCGCCATGGCCCGGACAGACAAGCGAAATTCGAGCGGCCTGTTGGGTCGCGCGTTGAGATGCGCGCCCTTGCGGCGCTGGCGGCTTGGCTCGTCCGGCACGGCCACCATCGAGCTGGCGATTGTCTCGACATTTCTGGTGGTTCTCGCCGTCGGCGCCTTTGACTTCGGGCGGGTCGGCCTGGAAAAGGCGGAACTGGTCAGCGCGGCGCGGGCCGGAACCCAGTTCGGCGTCCAGGATCTCAGCAACGCTAACGACACCACTCAAATCATCCAAGCGGTGCGGGACGACGCCGGCGACACCACCGGCGCGTTGCAGGTTCAAACGCGGCAATATTGCGCCTGCGCCGGCGTCGAGTTGGCCTGCACCGCGAGCTGCGCGGACGGCTCCTATGCGCCGTTCTATATCGAAGTCTCGGTGCAGAACACGGTGGACCTGATGTTTGCCTATCCGGGCATGGAGTCACCCTTGACGCTGAGCTCGACGAGCGCGGCGCGTTTACGCTAGCCGGCGGTCGAGGACGGTCAAATCATGTTGAGATGGATCGCAAAACGAATGCCGCTGCTCGGCGACCGCGAGGGCAGCGTCGTGGTGGAATTCGCCATCGCCGTGCCGATCATGCTGTTGCTGCTGTTTGGCGTGTTCGATTTCGGCCGCATGATGTGGCTGTCTTCCTCGGTCAAGCACGCCGCCGCCGAAGGCGTCCGTTACGCCATGGTGCGCGGCGCCGAGAGTTCTGTGCCGGCGACCTCGGACCAGATCAGCACCTTCGTGAAGGGCCGCGCCACCGGCGTCAACGCCAACGACCTGGCCGTGGCGGTCTCCTGGTCGCCAGACAATAATCCGGGCAGCACGATTACCGTCCAGGTCGATTATCAGTACGAATTCCTGCTCTCGAGGATGCTGCCCTTCGGGCCGGTGGAGTTGAGCGGCGCCTCGACCAAGGTCGTGTACTGACGGTAAGCGGCGCCGAGGCCGGCCGCCCCTGCGGCGCCCTCAAAATATATTTTCCAATCGTCCGCCCAAACGGCCCCGGCCCACGCCCTGGGGAAATGGCCGTAGCGTTTCCCATTTGCCTGGACTCGGTGGCGGGCCCGGCCCGAGAGACGGCGAAAGCCGCCGGGGCGCCCCAAAAATAGACCTAAGAAATGATTACGGAATAGACGAAAAATTCCGGAGAACTTCCAAGTAAATTATCTGGATATTATTTGCGTTTTTTACCAAAAATACTTTCTAGGTTGTTGTAATTGCTTCTATTTCCTTCATTAGACTTTAAATCGGGCCGCCTAATATCGCAACATCCTGATACTTGCTGGAGGCAAGGAAGATGTTCAAGAAGTTGATTGCTCTGCTCAAGAATAAGTCTGGCGTGACGGCCATCGAGTACGGCCTGATCGCGGCCCTGGTCGGCGTCGCCATTATTGGTGGTGCGACCGCGCTCGGCGGCGGGTTGGACACCCTGTTCACCGACATCAACACCACCGTCAGCGCCGAAAGCCCGGTCGCCACGACGCCGTAACGCGTCCTTATGGGGCTCAAAGAGGCACGATCGCCTAGGTTAGGGGACCCGACGGCCACGGCACCCGGTATTACCGGCAGCCGCGAGCCAATCGGGTCCCCGCCGCCGCCGCCTCCGACCGCCCTGACGATAGACCCCGAGAACGGACCGTGACGATGACCCTGATAGAGACCGTCGATGCGCTGACAATCTTAGCCCTGACCGGATGTCTGGCCTGGGCCGCGGTCAGCGATGTGCGGCACTACACGATCCCTGATTGGGCCGTGCTCGGGATTGCCTTGATTTATCCGATTCACGTCATGGCCAGCGCGCAGCCAGTGTATTGGCTCGGCGGGCTGCTGGCCGGTGGCGCCCTGTTTTTTGTCGGCCTCATCCTATTCAGCCTGAGGCTCACGGGCGGCGGCGATGTCAAGTTGCTCGCCGTTCTCGGCCTTTGGGCTGGATTGCAGCAAAGCCTCGCGCTGTTGCTGGTCATGACCACGGCCGGCGGCGTGCTGGCGATTGTCATGTTGATGCGGCCGCGGCTCGTGCGCGCGTTTTCGGACGCGCCCGCGACC
>JAUVWK010000467.1 GCA_030604165.1 Alphaproteobacteria bacterium
CCGGCGGTAGATTTTCCGCTCATATCTGTTCGCCCTTCTCGCAGAAATGATCCGACGCGCCTCGCCGCGCCCGTGTATTCCGCGCCACGTGTATACGACGTACATTTCTATAGCGCCGACCCGACCCAGCGCCGCAATGCGTTGCTCGCCATAGTCGCGACGGGCGTCGATCTGTTCTAGAACCGGACCGTCGAATACGCGTTTCGCGTCCTCGAAATCAATGCCGTGTTTCCTCAGGTTGGCAACGTTCTTTGCCTTGTCCCAGATAAAGCGCATCAGAGAATATGCATAGTATGTATGCACAATGTGTGCGTATTTGTCAAGTCATAACGAGGCCTGTCGGCAGGCACGGTCAACCATGCGAAGCCCATTTTTCTTTTTGCCCAGCGACTTATCGCCATGACCGAACGGGTGCGCCCCCGGTGCGCCGTCAGATCATGGCGAGCGCGTAGATTTCGTGCAGGTAGCCCTCGAGATAAAGCCCGGTGCAGCCGACCGGTGTCCAGGCCGGGGCGCGTTCCTTCGGAAAGAGCTCCCGGCCCACCGCCATGACGATCTCCCAGGCGCGTGGGTCCTTATGGAACGAGGTGATCTCGACGATATTGTCGAGGCCGGCGCCGTGCTTGGCCAGCACGCCCTCGATCTGGCCGAAGCAGTAGCGCGCCTGCGCCGCCGTGTCGCCGCGCGCGACGATGTTCTGCGCGCCGTCGGAAGCGACCTGGCCCGAGATACCGATCAGCCGCCCGCCCGCCTTCTTGGTGGCGCCCGAGATGCGCTGGGTGTGCCAATGCACGGTGGGCAAGTTGGTGGCGACGCGCGGGCCGGCGCTGAAATCCGCGATGGCGCGATAGCTGCCCACTTGGCCGAGCCTATAGAGGCCCGTGGTCGCGATCGCGGTATAGGCGTTGGCGTTTTCGATGGCGACACCGTCGGAGACCTCGTTGCACCAAATATCCACCGCCGCGTCCATGCCGCGGACGTCCTGGTTGAAGCAGATCATGTCGATCACGTCGCCGCTCGAGCCGCCGGCCAGGGCGAGCAGCTCGTCGATGCGCGCGTAGGCGTGGCGGGCCTGCGCCGCGTGCTCGCTCGGCGCGATCACCTGGCCGTCGGCGTCGGCCGCGAGCTGGCCGGAGACGAACATATAGTCTCCCTTACGGCAGGCGCCCGAGATCGGCAAGGCGCGCAGCCAAGCCAAGCTATCCGGGGTGTAGCACTGCTTTTCGTCTTGGCCCAGATGGGCGATGGCGCGGATGCTCACCAGCAGCCCCGCGTCGTAGAAGCCGAGCGAGCCGACCGCGGTCCAGGCGGGATAGTCGCCGGCGAAAACCTCGCGCCCGACCGCGAAGACGGCGTCCATCTCGCGCGGATCCTTGTGGAACGACATGATGTCGACCACGTCGTCCAGGCTCCCGCCCGCCTGCTCGACCAGCTCGCGGATGCGCGCGAATGCCTGCCGCGCCTGGGCCCCGACGTCGCCCGGCGCGAGCGGCTTCAAGCCGTCGTCGGCGCCGACCTGGCCCGCGATAAACAGGAGATCGCCGACCCTGACCGAGGCCGAGACCGGCAGGGTCTGCGCCCAGGGCTGGTTGCTCGGGCTATAACAGATCTTCTCGAGCGCCATCGTTGTTGTACTCCCTATCAGCCGCCCCGCAGCCGAGTTTAATCCGTCACGACCGGCAATTCGACGCGCGAGGCGAAGGCGCCGCCATGGAACACCGTCTGCGAGGCCGGCACGAGCGCGCTCGGGTCTTCGGCGCCGATGGGGCCGCCGCTATTGGGGTTGCGGTCGAAGGCCGGGTAGTTGCTGCTGGAGACCTCGATGCGGATGCGGTGACCCGGCTGGAACAAATTGCACACCTGGCCCACATCGATGCGGAATTCGTAAATTCGGTCGGGCTCGAGCAGTTGCTCGCGCTCGCGGCTCTCGCGATAGCGGCCCCGGATGATGCCCTCGTTCAGATTGATCGAGCGGCCATCGGGAAAAACGTCGCACAGCTTGACCGTGAAGTCGGTATCGCGCGCCGTGGTCGCGGCCCAGAGCGTCGCCTCGACCGGCCCGGCGACGAACAGCGGCGCCGTCAGAGGCTCGGAGCTGTAGACCAGAACATCGTTGCGGTACTCGACCGGGCGCTGGTCCATCGGCCCCATCGGCGTGCAATCGGGAAAACAGCAGGAGTGGCCGCCCAGGCTTTGCACCGGCTCTTGCGGGCTATAGATGAAAAAGTCCGGCGGCTCTTCCGCCGGCGGCTCGGGCGAGAGCCTGCCGTCGCCGCTGAGCGAATTGGCCGCGCCGTCGCTGTGCAGATAGTAGGCGCGGCGCGCCACATTGGGCGGCGGCCAGCCGTCATAGTCGCGCCAGCCGTTCTCGCCGGTGACGAAGACGCGCGCCATCGGCAGGGCATCCAGCTTGGCGCGCTCGCCCTTGAGCCAGGCGTCGAACCAGGCGAGCTGATATTCGTTGACCATGTTGCGCGCCGCCTCGCCGAAATCGATGGCCCCGACCTGTTGGGTCCAGGGAATGTGATACCAGGGGCCGACCAGCAGCCGATGCTCGGCCCGGCCGGCCTGCGCCAGCCGTTGGAAGGCCGGAATGGTCTGGTCGATGAAGCTGTCGTACCAGCCGCTGACATGCAGACAGGGGATCTCGATCGCCGCCAGCCGGGGCGCGAGATCCCATTCCCGCCAATAATCGCCGTGCGTGGGATGGGCCAGATAGTCCGCCAGAAACGGCATGACGTCGGGTTGCGTCAGGAACGGAATCTGCTTGAGCGGCAGCGTCGGGTGCCAGTTGCCGACCGCCTGCATGGCCGGGCCGAGCGCGGCCAGCGCCGCCCGGTCGCCGCGGCGCGCGGCGGCGTCGCCCGCCAGGATCAGCCCCCAATGGGCCACCGCCGCGAGGCCGAAGGCGCCGCCGGAATAGACGAAGCCCTCATACATGCCGCCGGGATAGAACGCCGGGCAGGCGGTCACCAGGGCGGCCGGGCGTTCGGCCGCGGCCAAG
>JAUVWK010000200.1 GCA_030604165.1 Alphaproteobacteria bacterium
GCGCCAGCGCCGTAGCAGCGGGTCTCCGGACTGAATTGGAGGCGTTGATGCTCCGTCACTTGAAGGTTTTGTTTATCGTCGTGGTCCTGGCGGCCGCCGCTGCCGTGACCGTGCCGGCCAGGGCCACCCTGCCGGACGGCGAGGTTCCCACCCTCGCGCCGTTACTCAAGAAAGTTTCACCCGCCGTGGTGAATATCTCGACCAAGGGAACCGTCGAGGTCCAGCAACATCCCTTTTTCAACGATCCCATGTTCCGTCGTTTTTTCGGCGATCGCGTGCCGCCGCGGCAACGCGAGACCCAAAGCGTCGGCTCCGGCGTCATCGTCGATGCCGAGCGGGGCTACCTGCTGACCAATCATCACGTCGTGGCGCAGGCGGATGAAATCATCATCACCCTGACCGACCGGCGTCAGATCAACGCGACGTTGGTCGGCTCGGATCCGGAAACCGACGTTGCCGTACTCAGGGTCGAGCCCGACACCCTGACCTCGCTGCCGATGGCCAATTCAGACGAGCTCGAAGTGGGCGATTACGTGATCGCCATCGGCAATCCGTTCGGTCTGGGACAGACGGTCACGGCCGGCATCGTCAGCGCCTTGGGCCGCACCGGGCTCGGCATCGAAGGCTATGAAGACTTCATCCAGACGGATGCGTCGATCAATCCGGGCAACTCCGGCGGCGCGCTGGTCAATCTGCACGGCGAGCTGGTCGGCATCAACACCGCCATCATCGCACCGGGCGGCGGCAACATCGGCATCGGCTTCGCCATCCCGATCAATATGGCCCGCCAGATCATGGAGCAGATCATCGAGCACGGCGAAATCCAACGCGGCCGCATCGGCGTGCAAATTCAAGACCTGACACCGGAGCTCGCCGAAGCCTTCGGCGTAGGGCAAACCAGCGGCGCCGTTGTGTCGCAGGTCACGCCGGGCTCGCCGGCCGAGGCCTCCGGATTGAAGGCGGGCGATGTGATCATCGAGATGAACGGCAAGCCGGTGCGCAGCTCGGCCGATCTGCGCAATCGCGTCGGCCTATTGCGCGTCGGCGAGCGGGTAGAGCTCACGCTCGTGCGCGAAAGCGCGACCCAGACCGTGGTCATGGACATCGGCGAGGTGCAAGAGGCCCGCGTCCAATCGGGTGACGAAATCCCCAAGCTCAAGGGCGCGGTGTTCGGACCGATCGAGCAGGGCTCGCCGCTCTTCGGCAAGGTCGAGGGCGTGCTCGTGGTCGAGGTGCAATCCGGCAGCCCCGCCTGGCGCGCCGGTTTGCGCCAAGGCGACGTGATCGTTTCGGTCAACCGCAAACCGATACGCACGCCCGAAGAGATCCTCGAGGTCGCCGCCGCCGGCAATGGCTCGCTGCTGCTCAACATCCGGCGCGGCGAGGGCGCGTTGTTCATCCTGATTCGCTAAGCGCGCCCGACACCTCACGCCCGACACCTCGCGATACCGACCCCCGGCCGCCCGCGGCCGGGGGTTTTTTCGCCCCGCCCTCGGCGCGTCTTGTCTCAGTTGCCAGTTGCGACTCCGCGGCGCGACCGATACATTTCGGGACGATGGACGCCGCATACGGTCGTCCACGGCAAAGCACAAGCGAACAAGCCGGGCCGAGCGTAGACCAAGGTCCGGCCGCAATTCGTTAGGGAGATCTACCGTGGCTGGATACTTGGTTGGCATAGACGTCGGCGGAACCTTCACCGATTTCGTCTCCTACGACCCAGAGACGAAGGCGGTCGAGGTCTGGAAAAACCCCTCCACGCCCCGCGATCCGAACGACGGAATCCTGGAAGGGCTGGCCCGCTTCGAACAACCCGGCGAGATCAAGAACGTCCGCCTCGGCACCACCATCGCGACCAACGCGATCCTGGAGCGCAAAGGCGCGATCGTGGCCTATGTCACGACCGAGGGGTTTAGGGATATCCCCTTCATCCAACGCGGCAATCGCCGCAGCCACTACGACATCACCTGGATCAAGCCCAAGCCGCTGGTCAAGCGCCGGCATTGCTTCGAGGTCTCCGAACGCATCATGTCGGACGGCCAAGTGCAAGTGCCCCTCGACGAAGACGGCGTGCGTCGCATCGCGCGCCGCATCCTGGAGGACGGAACCGTCGAAGCGGTCGCGGTCAATCTGTTGTTCTCCTACGTGGCGCCCGAGCACGAACAACGCGTCAAAGAAATTCTAACCGCCGAGCTCGGCGACATTCCGGTTTCGATCTCCTACGACGTGCTGCCGAAGTGGAAAGAGTACGAACGCGCCTCGACCACCATCGCGGACGCCTACGTCAAGCCGGTGGTCGGCAAGCAGGTGCGCAATATCCGCAAGCGCTTTACCGACAGCGGCATCACCGACCACGTCGTGGTCATTAAGTCGAACGGCGGCGAAATGACCTTGGAGGCGGCCGCCAACGCGCCCATCCACATGACCGTCTCGGGCCCGACGGGCGGTGTCATCGCCGGCAAGCACATCGCCAAGCTGGTCGGGATCGACCACCTCGTCACGCTCGACATGGGCGGCACCTCGACCGATTGCTCGACCATCGTCGGCGGTCAGGAGAACTTCACCACCGACTATGAGATCGAGTTCGGCATCCCCATTCAGATCCCGATGATCGACATCCGCACGATCGGCGCCGGGGGTGGCTCGATCGCCTGGATCGACAAGGGCGGCATGTTGCGCGTCGGACCCGAAAGCGCCGGCGCCGATCCGGGCCCGGCCTGCTATGGCGCGGGCGGCGAGCGCGCCACCGCGACCGACGCCAACGTGCTGCTGGGTCGGATCAATCCGGACAACTTTCTGGGCGGCAAGATGAAGCTCGACCTCGAGGCGGCCCGCACGGCGCTGAAGACGGTGGCCGACGAGCTCGGCCGATCCGTCGAAGAAACCGCGTTGGCGGTGGTGCAGATCGCCAACAACAACATGGTCGGCGCGCTCCGCTCGGTGTTGATCGAGCGCGGCTTGGACCCGCGCGACTTCGCGCTGCTGGCGTTCGGCGGCGCCGGCCCGGTGCACATCGCCGATCTGATGAACGACGCCGGCATCCCGAGCGGCATCGTGCCGGATTATCCGGGTCAGTTCTCGGCCTTCGGATTCATTTTGACGGACGCGCGCGTGGATGCGCAGCGCACGGTGCAGATGACCTCCAAGCACTTCGACCAGACCCGCGCCACCGAGGCCATGCAGGCCCTGGTCAAATCGGGTACCGACGAGCTCGCGGCGCAGGGTTACACCAAGAATATCGAGATCTACCGCTCGGTCGAGCTGCGCTATCTCGGCCAGAACTACGAGCTCGAAGTGCCGATGGCCTTCGACCGCTTCGACGACGACACCACGCCCAAGGTCTGGCAGGCCTTCCACGACCTGCATCTGGCCCGCTTCGGCTTCAACATCCCGCGCGAAATCATCGAAGCAATCACCCTGAAAGCGACGGCGATATCGCTCACCGAAAAGCCGGAGCTGGCGGCCATCGCCGAGGGCGCCGGCGAGCCCAAGCCCGTGGCAAAGCGCGCGGTGGTGTTCGATGACGGCACCCACGAGACGCCGATCTACAATCGCGCCGACCTCGGCGGCGGCCACCGGCTGACCGGGCCGGCCGTGATCGAGGAACCGGTTTCGGTCACCGTGCTCAGGCCGGGTCAGAACCTCAAGGTCGATACCTACGGGAACTTGCTGATCGGCAAGATCGCCGGGGAGTAAGCGCCATGGCACCCTCTCCTGACGTCGACATGGTCGCCATGAGCATCATGGATTCGACGATGACCGCCATGTGTCGTGAAATGGGCATCGTGCTCATGAAGACGTCCTATTCGACGATCTTCAACGAGGCGCTCGATTTCACTTGCGCCCTGGCCAGCCCCGGCGGCGAGATGATCGCGCAAGCCGAGTTCTGTCCCTCGATGATCGGCGGCGTGCCGCTGCTCGTGCGCAGCTGCGTCAAGGAGATTCCGCTCGAGCAGCTCGAGCCCGGCGATGTCATCGTGCACAACGACCCCTATCGCGGCGGCCTGCATTGCCCCGAGCACACCCTGATCAAGCCGGTCTTCGTGGATGGCGAGATCATGGGCCTGGCCATGACCATCGGCCATTTGCAGGAGATCGGCGGCATGGTGCCCGGCGCCTTCGCCGGCGAGGCCACGGAGATCTTCCAGGAGGGCTTGCGCGTGCCGCCCGTCTTCATCAAGAAGCGCGGCAAAGACGTCGAGGAAGTCTGGAAGCTCATGCTCGCCAATGTGCGCACGCCACGCTTCAACTATGGCGACCTGCGCGCCCTGATCGCGGGCGTCGACGTGGGCGAGAAGCGCCTGGCCGAGATGATCACCAAATATGGCAAGGATGTCTTCCGCAAGAACATCTCGGACTTGCTCGATTATTCCGAGACGCGCATGCGCGCCGAGATCGGGGCCATCCCCGACGGGGTCTACCGCTTTAGCGATCAGGTTGAGGACGACGGCATCGAGAAGCGCTCGTTCACCATCAAGGTCGCCGTGCACGTGCAGGGCGACGAGCTTGTCGTCGACTACACCGGCACCTCGCCGCAGGCGCGCGGCCCGATCAACGCCACGCTCGGCGTCTCTTATTCCGCCGCCTATAACGGCATTCTGCACATCACCGACGAGACCATCCCGACGAACTCGGGCTGTTTCCGCCCGATTCGCGTGGTCTCGCCGCCGGGCACCGTGCTGAACGTGGATTACCCGGCGCCCGAGGTCGGCGGCAACACCGAGACCCATTGCAAGATCGCGGGCGCGGTGATCGGCGCTATGTCTCAGGCCGTGCCGGAAAAGACCATGGCGGCCGAGGGCGCGACCCATACCAACTTCGTCTTCGGCGGCACCAACGCGGACACCGGCGAGGCGTTCGTCTGCTATGCCATCGAGCTATCGGGTTGGGGCGGGCGCAGCTTCGCCGACGGCAACGACGCCACCGATTCGATCAACGGCAACTGCCGCGTGGTACCGGTCGAGGTGTTCGAGACCCGCTTTCCGTGGGAGACCGAATCCTACGAGCTGGTGCAGGATTCGGGCGGCGCCGGGCGTCATCGCGGCGGCCTGAGCACGCGCCGGACGATCCGCAGCCTGAACACCGAGATCACCGGCAGCCAGATGTCGGACCGTCACCGCAATCGGCCCTGGGGGCTTTACGGCGGCGAGCCCGGCGGCCTCGCCGGCACCTGGTATCGCGCCGCCAACACCACCGAATGGCGCACCATCGACGACGCCTTCGGCAAAGTCAGCCCCAGCAAGTGGAGCAACGTCACGATCCATCCCGGCGACACCATCCGCTTCCAAACGCCGGGCGGCGGCGGCTGGGGCGAGCCCAAGGAGCGGGCGCACGAGCAGGTGAAAGAGGACTTGCGCGAGGGCTACATCTCGGCCGCTCACGCCCGCGGCGCCTACGGCCTCGACAGCGCCGGCGACGATTGAGCGCCCGGCCGCCGGCAGCACGGGAGTACGAGGCGGGCGCCCGTGGGCTCCCGAGCCGCCTGCCCTGAGACCAGGCCACTACTCCACACGGCGAAGTCCCGCGGCGCCTGACGATGGCGGAGCGAGTGCGCCTGTCCGAGGCCGAGATCGCGGCCTATCGGTGCAACGGCCTCACCTTTCGATACATGCCCTCGGCATCACTCGACGACTCCTCAGCCCGTTGCGTCGGCGGCGCTTCGGCCCCATGATTGCGCACCCAGAACCAACGCTCCCAGAAGCAACGCTCCCAGAAGCAACGCTCAAGGAAACCGCACGATGAACGAGCACCCGGCCATGGA
>JAUVWK010000156.1 GCA_030604165.1 Alphaproteobacteria bacterium
GTCGTCGTGACAGAGCCGGCCCGCGACCAAATCGACGCCAATCATCTGACCTGGCCCGAGCCGCCCTTTCTCGACGATCTCCGCCTCGTTCAACGGCACCATGCCGGTTTCCGAACCCACCACCAATAGGTTGTCGGCGGTCACCGTGTAGCGCATGGGGCGCAAGCCGTTGCGGTCCATGCCGGCGATGATCCAATGACCGTCCGTCGCGGCGATTGCCGCCGGCCCGTCCCACGGCTCCATGACACAGTTGCAATAGCTGTAAAAGGCCCGATGGGCGTCGGGCATGTGGGGCTTGTGCGACCAGGCGTCCGGAATCATCAGGCACTTGGCGACCGGCACGCTGCGGCCGGCGCGGACCAGCGCCTCCATCACCGAATCGAGCGCCATGGAATCGGAGGCGTCCGACGCGATCAGTGGAAAAATATCGTCGTTGTGCGGCCCGAACACTTCGCTGGCCGCGCGGGTCTCGTGGCAGCGCATCCAATTGGTGTTGCCCTTGATCGTGTTGATCTCGCCATTGTGGGCCAGGAGGCGGAACGGCTGGGCCAGGCGCCAAGTGGGGAAGGTGTTGGTCGAGTAGCGCTGGTGAAAGATGGCAAAGCTCGAAATGAAGCGCTCGTCCAAAAGGTCCGGATAAAAAGCCGAAAGCTGCTCGGCCAAGAACATGCCCTTGTAGATCAGCGAGCGGCAGGACAAGGAGCAGATGTAGAAATCGGTAATGTGCCGCTCGAGCACCTGCTTTTCGATCCGCCGGCGGATGACGTAGAGGTCGATCTCGAACTGATCGTCGTCCACACCCTTGTCGTTGGAGATCATGATCTGTTCGATCTCGGGCCGCGACGCGTTGGCCTTCTCGCCGATCACCGAGGCTTCGATCGGCACCTGCCGCCAGCCGTAAATGCCATGTTTGTAACGTAGAATCTCGGTTTCCACGATGCCGCGGCAGACCTCCTGCGCGCCGAGGTCCGTCTTGGGCAGAAAGACCATGCCGACGGCGAGCCGCCCCTCCTTGGGGCGGTGGGCGGTGTCCTCGACATGCTCCTTGAAGAAATCTTGCGGGATCTCGACGTGGAGCCCCGCGCCGTCGCCGGTCTTGCCATCGGCGTCTACGGCGCCGCGATGCCACACCGCCTTGAGCGCGTCGATGCCCGCCTCGACCACGGCGCGCCGCGGCTTGCCGTCGATCGCGGCGACCAGGCCGACACCGCAAGCCTCGTGCTCATCGGCGCGCCGATACAGGCCTTCGGCCTCGAGGCGGCGCGCCGCGGCGGGATAGGCCGCCACAAAGGCCCGGCCACCGTCTCGCCCGGCGTCGCCGTGCCTGCGCATCAGCTGCCCGCCTCCCGCGTCATGACGCCTGCGCCAGCGGCCGCGCCTTGGCTTGAATGTAGCGGTGCACGGCCTCGGCGGCGTCGCGGCCATCCTTGATCGCCCAGACCACGAGCGAAGCGCCGCGCACGATATCGCCGGCCGCGAAGACACCATCCAGGTTTGTCATCATGGTCTGCCAATCGACCCGCACGGTCCCCCAACGGGTGATGCCGAGCCCCGGCGCGTCGAACATTGTCGGCAAATCCTCGGGATCGAAGCCGAGCGCCATGATCGCCAGATCGGCTTGAATGGTATAGCTCGAGCCCGCAATCGGCTGCGGCGTCTGGCGGCCGGTGGCGTCGGCCACGCCGAGATGGATCTTGACCGCGCGCACCGCCTCTACCGCCGTATCGCCCAAAAACGCCTCGGGCGTCGACAGCCAAACGAACTCAACGCCCTCTTCTTCGGCGTGCGCCACCTCTTGCATGGAGCCCGGCATGTTGGCGCGGTCGCGCCGGTACAGGCAACGCACCGCGCTGGCGCCCTGGCGCACCGCGGTGCGCACGCAATCCATCGCCGTGTCGCCGCCGCCGACGACCACGACATCCTTGCCGTGAGCGTTGAGCGTGCCGTTGTCGAACGCCGGCACGGCGTCGCCGAGCCCCTTGCGGTTGCTCGCGGTCAGGTAGTCCATCGCCATGAAAATATTGTCGAGGCCGACGCCCGGCAGCTTGATATCCCGCGCCCCGTAGGCACCGGTGGCGATCAGAACCGCGTCGTGCTCGGCGCGCAAATCGCTCAGGGTCGCGTCGCGCCCGACCTCGAATTCCAAGTGATAGATCACGCCGCCCGCGGCCAACAGTTCGGCGCGCCGCGACACCAAGTGCTTCTCGAGCTTGAAATTGGGAATACCGTACATCAGCAGACCGCCGACCCGGTCATAGCGATCGTAGACGTGCACTTGATAACCCTTGCGGCGCAACATCTCCGCCGCCGCCATGCCACCCGGCCCGGCGCCGATGATGCCGACCGATTCGGTCCGTTCCAGCGTCGGCCGCGGCGGTTTGACCCATCCCTTCCGGAACGCCGTTTCGGTGATGTAACGCTCGACCGCGCCGATGGTCACCGCTTCGAAGCCCTTCTCGATGACACAATTGCCCTCGCAGAGGCGATCCTGCGGACAGATGCGGCCGCAAATCTCCGGTAGATTATTGGTCGCCGCCGAGACCTCGTAGGCCTCTTGCAGGCGACCCTCCGCGGTCAACATCAGCCAATCGGGAATATTGTTCTGAACGGGGCAATGAATCTGACAAAACGGCACGCCGCACTGGGAGCAGCGCGCCGCCTGCTCGGTCGCCCGCTTGGGCCGGAAATCGCCCGAGATCTCGTCCCAATCGCCACGCCGCGCCTCAGCGACCCGCTTTGCGGGATAGTGCTGTCCGACGTTGACGAATCGCAGCATCCGTGTTCCCACGGCTCTCACCTGTACGCAAATTCACTTTTCGCGACCGATTTCGATCTTGCGCAAGATTCGTGTGACCGGTCGGGGCACTTGGTGTGCCCGGCGCTTTTATTGCCGATCGCGCAAGATATGGCCGTTAGGTCAACTTCACTGACTTAGCCTGACCAACAGAACAGGTAATTTGTAATCTCCCGTTGGTGTCTTGTCAATCTCGGCGCATATAGTCTCGATATGAGACTATAATTGAGCCTGTCCGATTCGACGTCAGGGTGTTACATGTTTTCCCGTCGCTTCGACGATTTCGATTGCCTGGCCGCAATTTCCCGCAACCCGACGCCCTACAGCGCAACGCCCCGCACCACCTGTGTCTCTCCTGCACCTTGTTGTCCTGACCGTCATTCAAGGGATCACCGAATTCCTGCCGGTGAGCTCGTCCGGCCATCTCGTGTTGGTGCCGGTGCTTTCGGGCTGGCCGGACCAGGGTCTGAACCTCGACGTCGCGGTTCATGTCGGCACCCTCGGCTCGGTGCTGGTCTATTTTTGGCGCGATGTCGGGCGCATGCTGTCCGGCCTGGCCGGCCGGCGCGGCCCGGCGCGGCGCGCCGGGCGGGCGTTGGCGGGGCAGATCGTGGTCTCGATGCTGCCTGTTCTTGTGGCCGGTGGGGCGCTGGCTTTTTTGGCGCCCGAATTCTTCCGCAACCCCGAGATCATCGCCTGGACCATGCTGGGCTTCGGCATCGTGCTCTATCTCGCCGATCGGTTCGGCATGACGGTCATGCGTGTCGAGCACATGACCGTGGCAAAAGCCCTGATCATCGGCCTCGCCCAGATCCTCGCCCTGGTGCCCGGCACAAGCCGCTCGGGCATCACCATGTCGGCGGCGCGCTTCCTTGGCTTCGAGCGCGCCGAGGCGGCGCGCTTCTCGATGCTTATGTCGATTCCAGTGATCGCCGCGGCCGGCGCGGCGGCGGGCTATCGTGTTGCCGGCGCGGGCGATCCGATCCTCACGGCGAATGCGGGCATCGCGGTCGCGCTCTCCTTTGTCACGGGGCTGGTCTCGATCGCCGCTCTGATGCGCCTGCTCCGCAGCGTCAGCTTCACGCCGTTCGTGCTCTACCGCGTTGCCTTGGGGGTCGGCTTGCTAATCTGGCTCTATGCGCTGCGCTGAGCCGCCGTTGGCCCTCAGGTCTGTTCGAGCGCACCCGAATCGACCCCGCCGCGCCGGTGGCGGAACAGATAGGTCGGCAAGACGACCTCCGCCGCGGTCGGTGCGAGGCCGAGATCGCCGAGCGTGCGCGCCTCGGAACCGACGACATTGTCGATGCGAAGCAGCCTCACCTGATCGGGGGTCAGCGGCGGCACCGGCAGGAATTGGGTGAATACCGCCAATAGCTTCGCGATCATGAAATGCACCGGTACCAACGGCCGCTTGAGATGGGTTTCCCGGAGGATGAGTTCGAGCATTTCCCTGAAGGTGTAGACCGTCGGGCCGCCCAATTCGTAAGTCTGGCCCGTGGCGGCCGGATCGACGAGCGTCCGCGCCACCGCCTTGGCGACGTCGCCGACATAGACCGGTTGAAACCGCGTCGTGCCGGCTGTGAATTCGGGTATCGGATAGAGACCCTCGAGCCGCAGCCGCGGCAGCCCCGCGAAGAACACCGGCAAGGCCGGCGCAAAGTGGGCCAGCGCGGCAAACTTATTGAAAAAATCGTCGTCCGGCCCGAACAAGACCGAAGGCCGCAGCACCGTGGTCCCGGCAAAGGCGTCGCGCGCGGCGGCCTCGCCAGCGGCCGTTGAGCGGGCATAAGTCGAGGGCGAAGCGCGATCCGCGCCGATCGCGGAGACCTGTACGAGGCGCCGGACACCCGCCGCCGCCGCCGCCCGGGCGATGCGCCCGGGCGCCCCGGCATGGACTGCGGCGAAACTTTGACGGCCGCGTTCGAACAGAATGCCGACCGCATTGACCGCTTCGTGGGCGCCCGCCAGCGCCCGCGCCACCGAGGCGTCGTCGCGGACGTTGGCCTGCATTAGAACGATCTGGCCGACATCGCCCAGCGGATTCAAGAAATGCGCCACGTTGGGGTGACGACAGGCGACCCGAATCTGGGCGCCGTCCTGCGCCAGCTGCTGGACCACGTGCCGGCCCAAGAATCCGGAGCCGCCGAATACTGTCACGATGCGCGCCGCCATGGGATCTCCTCGTCGTCGCCCCCTCGTCGCCCCCCACGCGCGATGCCCGCCTCGATGCCCGCCGCGTAGAAGCGACAAACTTTTATGACACATCGTCCATCGCATCCAGGAAAAACCCGCCTTTGGCCGAATGGCGCCGCGGCGAATTCGAGTTGACATCAAACCGGCGCACGACTAGGTTAAGGGTCGCCCGCGCCGGACGGTCTTTGACATGCGCTCGGAGGCCGGCGGCGCGGCGGCGAAAGGCTGGCGCATTGCGGCGATGAACGTCCACCTACACAAGGGCGACCTACCGCCCGGCTTGACCTTCGGCGATACCGTCGCCGTCGATAGCGAGACGATGGGGCTCGACCCGCACCGAGACCGACTCTGTCTGATTCAGGTCTCGCGCGGCGACGGCGATTGCCACCTGGTGCAATTTGCCCCCCAATCGCGCTATGACGCGCCCCATCTCAAGGCCCTTCTGTCGGACCCGAAGGTCTTGAAATTATTTCATTTTGCGCGCTTCGACTTGGCCGTGATCGAGCACTATCTGGAGACCGCCTGCGGCCCCGTCTATTGCACCAAGATCGCCTCGCGCCTGACCCGAACCTTTACCGACAAACATGGCTTGAAAGATCTCTGCCGTGATCTTCTCGGGGTTGAGATCTCAAAACAACAACAGTCCTCGGACTGGGGCGCCGACGACCTGACGGAGGAGCAACGCCGCTATGCGGCCTCGGATGTGCTCCATCTGCACGCCTTGAAAGAAAAGCTCGACACCATGCTCGCCCGCGAGAATCGCAAGGAACTGGCCGAGGCCTGTTTTACCTTTTTGCCGTTCAGAGCCCGCCTGGATCTGAAAGGCTGGCCCGAGACGGACATTTTTCAACATTGAGCATGGCGATGGAGGAACGGCACCGGGAATGGCGAAGGGCCGTTCATTGACCTTTTGCTTGCCCGGACTCATACTCCGAAAATATTAACTTAGCCTGTGTTGTCAACGCGTTTCGCGTCGTCCTTCTCAGCGTCGAGCGGACGCGAAGGCCAATGATGTCACGCAACCCGAGCATCAATATTTCAACAGAATCAGCGGACGCGAAAGCGTCCAACGAAGACGCGGTGATTGATGATTCGCTGGTCGCGGGCCAGCGCGTATTGCGCCTTGAGGCACGGGCCATATCGCGCCTGTCCGACGAGCTCGATTCCAGCTTCGTGAGCGCCATCGACCTCTTGGCGCGAGTCCGCGGTCGCGTCGTTGTCTCGGGCATGGGCAAGAGCGGCCATATCGCCAATAAGATCGCCGCAACGCTTGCTTCGACCGGAGCGCCCGCGATGTTTGTTCATCCCGCGGAAGCGAGCCACGGCGATCTGGGCATGATCACCAACGCCGACGCGCTGATCGTTTTGTCGAACTCCGGCGAAACCAGCGAGCTCAGCGACATGGTTCATTATGCCAAGCGCTTCGAAATCCCGCTCATCGCGATCGTCGGACGCCCACGGAGCACGCTTGGCGACGCCGCCTCGGTCACCCTGGTACTGCCGGAGACGCCCGAGGCTTGTCCGCTCGGCCTCGCCCCCACCACATCGACCACCATGATGGTCGCGTTGGGCGACGCGCTAGCGGTTGCGCTGCTCGAGCGCAAGGGATTTACCGA
>JAUVWK010000181.1 GCA_030604165.1 Alphaproteobacteria bacterium
TCCGAGGTGCGCCGTACCGGCGATAGCCTCGCGGAAAGCGCCAATTCTCCTACCAGGACGATGCGCCGTCCCGAGGCCGGGTAATGGTCAGACCAGCGAATTGAAATAGCCATTGGGCAGCGCCTGGACGTAACGCCCGGACGCAATGCAAAGAGGGACGATCGATGCCGCAGAAAAAGCTCTACTAGGACAGCGTCAAGCGCGACGTGCCGATGAAAATGCGCGACGGGGTCGCGTTGATGGCCGATATCTATGCGCCCAAGGCCAGCGGGAAGTTTCCCGTGCTGCTGATGCGCGTGCCGTACGACAAGACCGTGTCCGAGTTTCAGGCGCTGCTGCTGCCCGAATGGTATGCCCGCCACGGCTATATCGTGGTGACCCAGGACAACCGCGGGCGCTTCGCCTCGGGCGGCAAGTTCCAGCCTTTCCACAACGAGCGCAGCGACGGCGTCGACACCATCGAGCTTTGCGCCAAGCTGCGCAACAGCACCGGCAAGGTGGGCACCTACGGCTTCTCCTATCCCGGCCAAACGCAGTTGCAGTCGGCGGTCGAGCGGCCGAAGGGCTTGGCCACCATGGTGCCGGCGCTCACGGCCGACGGCTACTACGAAGACTGGACTTACAAGAACGGCGCGTTGCACTTGGCGTTCGTGCAGTCCTGGGCCGCGTTTCTGGCGATTTGCGAAGCCTTTCGCGAGGGCAAGCCCGCCGACATCCGCCCCACCATCGAGCGGCTCAACGGCATCTGCGGCCAATACGACCATATGCCGCTGACCGAGCACCCGTCGCTGCCCAAGAAGTTCAATCATTTCTACTATGAATGGCTGCGGCACCCGACCTTCGACAAATATTGGAAACAGTGGGATATCGGCTCCCGCTATGGCGATATCGACGTGCCGGCGCTCCATATCGCGGGCTGGTACGATATCTTCGTCGAGGGCAACATCCGCAACTATCTCGGCCTTGCCAAGGGCGCGCGCACGGCCAAGGCGCGCAAGGCCCAAAAGCTGGTGATCGGGCCCTGGTATCACATGCCTTGGGCGCAGGCGATGGGTGAGCTGGACTTCGGCGCGGGCGGCCGCAACCTGACCGACGAATTGATGGTCCGCTGGTTCGACCACTGCCTGAAAGGCAAGCGCAACGGGATCATGGAGGAGCCGCCGGTCTCGCTGTTCGTCATGGGGATCAACAAGTGGCGGCAGGAAAGCGAATGGCCGCCGAAGCGCGCCAAAGCGACAAAGTTTTATCTGCGCAGCGGCGGCCGGGCCAATTCGTTGAACGGCGACGGCAAGCTGTCCAAGACCAAGCCCGGCAGCGAGCCCGAAGACCTATTCCTGTGCGATCCCGGATATCCGGTGCAAAGCCTCGGCGGGCGCAGCTGCTGCATCGCGGCGCTCGCGCCCATGGGCCCGTTCGATCAGCGCCCGGTCGAGGTGCGTAACGACGTGCTGGTCTACACCACGCCGCGCCTCAACGCCGACGTCCAGGTGATCGGCACGGTCGACGTGGTGCTGTATGCCGCGTCCACGGCCGACGACACCGATTTCACGGTCAAGCTGTGCGATGTCTACCCCGACGGCCGCTCGATCAATCTGGTGGATTCGATCCAGCGCGCCAGCTACCGCGACAGCAACGAGAAGCCGAGCGCGATCAGGCCGGGCAAGGTCTATGAATACCGCTTCCAAGTCGGCAGCACGGCCAATGTGTTTCGCCGCGGCCATTGCATCCGGGTCGAGGTCGCGAGCAGCAATTTTCCGACCTTCGACAAGACGCTCAATCGGTTCCATCCCAAGAAAGACGGTGGCTATTACGACATGCGCGTCGCCCAGCAGCGGCTTTATCACGACGCCGAGCGGCCGTCCCATATCATGTTGCCGATCATGCCGCGGCGCTGAACGCGATTGACGCGGAGGCCGCGGCCCGATAGTTCTGGTCTGACCAGTTGCGCGTGACCAACCAAGCGAGCCGGAGCCAGCCAGACATGAATGTCGCGCCCGTGCGCCGCAATATCAGCGACGCAGCGTTCGAGAACCTGCGGGACGGCATCACCGGCGGCCGTTGGGCGCCCGGCGAGCGGCTGCCCAGCGAGCGCCACTTGGCGGCGCAGATGGGGGTCAGCCGGGCGGTGGTGCGCGAGGCGATCAAACATCTGGTCGGCCAAGGGTTGGTCGAGGTGAAGCCGCGCCGCGGGCTGTTCGTGAAGGCCGCCTCGGCCGATATTCTCGGCGATCCGTTCGAACATCTCATCGGCACGGATTTCGACCGCGTGATGGAGCTGCTCGACCTTCGGCGCGTGCTCGAGGCGCGCTCGGCCCATCTCGCGGCGCGTTACGCCACGCCCGACGACCTCGCCGCGCTGGCCGAGATCCATGCGGAGATGGCGCGCGACAGGCAGCGCGGCGTGACCGGCGAAAGCGCCGACGTGCGCTTTCATTGCGCCATCGCCTCGGCCGCCGGCAACACGGTGCTGGCCCACCTGATGGCGACCCTGCACGGCGCTCTGTCCAAGGCTTCGCGCCTGCTCGCCTCGCGCCTGATGGCCGCGGAGCACTACCGCGAAGGCATGTTCGCCCGCCATACCAAGATCTTCGAGGCGATCCGCGACGGCAACGCCAAGCGTGCCGCCGCCGCCATGGAGGATCATTTCGACTTCGTGGTCGGCGAATTCTCCCAATACCGACGCAAGTCGGGCGACGTCTGAGGCGGGCCAAAGAAAAAACCGGCCCCACGCCAGAGGCCGGCTTTCGCGGGTCGCGCGCGCCTCTTAGAGCGGTTTCGGATCGACGAACCGTTTCAGGACGTTCTTGGTCATGCGCGAGACGTTGTTCTTGTAGCCGTTGTGCGCGAGGCTGCCGCTCCAGGCGATCGAGCTGGTGGAGAAGACGCCGCCGCCGTTGGGTGTTTCATAGAACACGATATCGGCCCGCACCAGCTCGCTCTCGGCGCCGCCAATGCCCGGATAGCTGATCAGGATTTCCTCGCAGACCACCAGATAGATATCGGTGTGGTTTTCCGACGAGGCCAGCACGAGGGCGTGCGGCGGCGTGCCCAGCATGCGGTCGGCGCGGTCGAGCTCGAGCCCCGCGGCGCCGTCCCCGATGAGACCGAAATCGCCGATCAGCTCGTCCGGTCCGATCCCCGCCATGATGAACTTGGCGCGGGGGTTTCGGGCGTCGGGCTTCTGGCGATAGTAGGACGAGACATCGAAGCCCTGGGCCGAAAAGCCGGTTCCGGCGATCACCTGCGGCGCCCGGCCGTTGCGCCGCCAGAGGCCGCCATATTCGCCGGTAAAGCTGTGATAATACTCGCCCGTGCGGGCCTCCCAGGCGCGGATGCCGTCTTCGTTGCGGCGCACCTCCATGATGCCGGGCGATTCGGCGTGGTAGGCGATACGCCAATACCAGCCGTTTGCGCCGAGATACATGAGGCGCCCGCCGCGCTGGGTATATTCGTGCATCGCATCCCACATTTCCGTCGAGTGGTATTCGGGGTGGGAGCCGGTGACCACGACATTATATTGCTCGATCGCCGACAAGCCCTCGTAGTGCAGGTCTTCGTCGGTGATCACGTCGTAGTCGAAGTTCATGGCCTCGAGCCAATCGATGATGTGGGTGTCGGCGTTGAACTGCCAAAGCGAGGAGCCCGTGCCGCCTAGCCACATGGCGTATTTCGGCCGCATGTTGAGGATCGGCCGCAAGCGCGACGAATAGCAGATGCCGCTGCCGTCCGAATGGCTGTCGTAGCACGAGGCGCCGTATTCGCGGTGCACGTTGAGATGCAGGTTTTGTTGCTGGAGCACCGAGAGCTTGCCGGAAAGCAGCTGCGCCAGCGGCACGTCGGTCGACATCTGCTCGTTGGCGTAGGCCATGTAGCTTCCGGTCGGCAGCAGGAAACAGATTTTCGCCGTCGCCTTGCCCCGTGGCGGACGGATGGCGAA
This sequence comes from Alphaproteobacteria bacterium, assembly GCA_030604165.1. Taxonomy (GTDB): domain Bacteria; phylum Pseudomonadota; class Alphaproteobacteria; order UBA828; family UBA828; genus JAUVWK01. The sequence continues at coordinate 3,938 of JAUVWK010000181.1, forward strand.
GGGAATGTAGTCTTCCTCCTTGCCGGCCCGCACCCGCATGGCGTAAAGCCCGCTTTTCATGGTCTTCGGAATGGTGAGGCCGAAATCGACCTCCCAGCCGGCGTCATAGATATCGTCGTCGTGAAAATGGATGGCGCCGTATTGCTCCGGCGCGTGACGCCAGTTCATCTCCTCGCCGGTCCAGTTATGGCCGGTCATGGCGCGGGCCGGCATTTGAACCGTTTCGCCGTGCAGCCGGTTTTCCGTGAGATCGACGACGCGCGTGCTCTTGAGCTCTTGCGAGAAATCCCACGCGCCGACCACGGCATTCGACAGCCCGCCCGGCAGGGGCCAGCTCTTGACCAACTCCATTTCGGCCGGCGACAACACGCGGTTGGCGATGCGAGGGCTGTCGATCTTGCCGTTGTAATGGCCGCCGCAGACCATGCGGCCCTTGTCGGTGCGCTGGTAATAGGCGCCGAAGGTAAGGGCTTCACTGTGGGGGCCGATGCGCCCCAGCTTGGATTTGGCGCGCACCACGCCACGGTCCTTGACTCGCGGGAAATCCTTTAGCGGCAGCTGATAGACGCACACCTGCTTGGTTTTCGCGTCGTAGCTGGCGGCGACGAAATACCACTCGCGCGCGACCAGCGACTTGCCGGCGTTGATGACCTCGACCTTGCCTTTGCCATCGCCGAGACAAAGCGCCACCGAGCCGTTCGCCTTGGTGATGATCAGGGCGGCGCCGGCTTTGTCTCGATCGCGCCACTTCGACATGATCGACTGGGTGCCTTTTTCCGGCGTCGTCGGCCAGATGAAGGCCTGGAAGGTGAAGCTCTTCAGGTCGTCCAGCGCGGCACTGGTCGGCACGGCGACGAACGAGCCCGAATGAATGACCTGCTTGCGTCCCTTGTAGGTTTTGTTGGCGGCTGAGCGGACCATCCGTTCCTTGACGCCTGGGCCGTCGGGATTGGTGTCGCCGCAGATGATCCGCACGAGATCGGCGCGGTAGGTCTTCGCGCCCTCGCAGTTGACCATGAAATCGATGGTTTCCCCCGGCGCGACGCTGATCTGGTCGGAGTATCCGGTTATTTGCATCGTTCGTCTCCCCGTCGCACGCGACGATTATCGCTCGCTCGTCTTCGTCAACTCAGTCGTCTGATTGGGTGCACGCTTAGCGCAGCGTTTCGCCGGTGTGTTCCTTCCAGCGCAGCTTAAAGACGTGCCATTCGGCCTTTTCGAGGCTGGTGAATTTTTTATTGAGCATTTTCAATGGTTTGCCTCGCACGCCGGAGGTCTGGGCCAGCTGCCACTGTTTGTGCGGCTTGACCGTGACCAAACAGTATTTGCCCGCCATGGGACTGCCGCGCAGCTTGTTGATAATCCGCTGCAGGTCGGCGCTGTGATGGCCCACGGGCCGCGCCCGAAACTCCTCGATCAGACGACGGTTCTCCTCGGTGGCGCTGCGGCGCTTCGGCTTTGCCTGGGTCTTGGCCATCGTCGTCTCACCTCCCTTGTCTCATTTGCTCAATCATGAGCGCGGTCTTTCGCCTGCCCCATTAGACCGCCGGGACGGGAGCGACTCAACCTACAATCCTGCGGCAATGGGTCGCACGATATGGCGCCCGTTCGCGCGGTACGTGGCGATCACAGCAGCCGCGCCTTGCGCCGCCGTTGCAGCACGAGCCACAAATAGCCGCCGAACAGGATCACCACCGCGCCGTAAACCGAGAGCGCGCCGATGGTGGGGATCATCGGCGTGTAGCCTCCCGACATCTTGGAATAGAGCCATTCGGTCACGGTGCTGTCCGCGCCGGTGGTGTAGGTCGACAACGGAAAGTTGCCCCACGACAGGAGAAACGCGAACAAGATGCCGGAAAACAGACCCGGCGCGAGGCACGGCAGCGTCACCTCGCGGAACACCTGCCAGCGGTTGGCGCCGAGATCGAAGGCTGCTTCTTCCTGTGAGACGTCGAAACCGTAGATCTGAATTGAGATTATCAGTGTCACGATGGGCACGATCCAGACCAAATGCGCGAACACCGCCGATTCCCATGAGGGCAGGACTCCGACATAGGTGAACCACAGAAGCAGCGCCAGCCCCAGCACCGCTTGCGGAAA
>JAUVWK010000086.1 GCA_030604165.1 Alphaproteobacteria bacterium
CCGGGACGACGCGGATTGGTGCTCGTCGATCGTTCGGAGCTATGGAAAGGGAAACCGGTCAAAAGCCTGACCGAGGGCCTGTCCAAGTCCGGCGGTCGCAACAATCATGGCCGGATCACATCTTTTCACCGCGGCGGCGGCCATAAGCGCCGTTATCGCGCCATCGACTTCAAGCGGCGCAAATTCGACGTACCCGCGGTGGTCGAGCGCCTGGAATACGACCCCAATCGCTCTGCCTTCATCGCCCTGCTGCGCTACAAGGACGGCGAGCTCTCTTATATCCTTTCGCCGCAGCGTCTTGCCGTGGGCGATGAGATCGTCGCCGCCGAGCGGGCCGATATCAAACCGGGCAACGCCATGCCCATGAAGAATATTCCCCTCGGCACGATCATCCACAATATCGAGCTCAAGCCGGGCAAGGGTGGCCAGATCGCGCGCGCCGCCGGCACCTACGCGCAACTGGTCGGCAAGGATCAAGGCTATGCCCTGTTGCGGCTGTCATCCGGCGAGCGACGCATGGCCCGCGCTGAATGCATGGCCACGGTCGGCGCGGTTTCGAATCCGGATCATCAGAACACGAACAAGGGCAAGGCGGGGCGCTCGCGCTGGCTCGGCCGGCGGCCGCACGTACGCGGCGTGGCCATGAACCCTGTGGATCACCCCCATGGCGGCGGCGAGGGCCGCACCTCGGGTGGGCGCCACCCGGTAACGCCGTGGGGCAAATCCACCAAGGGCAAGCGCACCCGCAACAACAAAAAGACCGATCGGTACATTCTCCGGCGTCGGCGCCCATAGGACGAGAGGACGCAGGCATGGCGCGCTCAATCTGGAAAGGACCGTTTGTGGACGGCCATCTGCTGAAGAAGGTCGAGGAGGCCCGCTCGAGTAGCCGCAAGGATATCATTCGAACCTGGTCGCGGCGCTCGACCGTTCTACCGCAGTTCGTCGGCCTGACCTTTGGCGTTCATAACGGCCGCAAATTTCTCCCGGTACTGGTCAACGAGAACATGGTCGGCCACAAGTTCGGTGAATTCGCGCCGACCCGAACCTTTCATGGCCACGCGGGCGACAAGAAAGCAAGGCGAGCCTAACCATGGGCAAGGCATCTAAAGAGCGCGCCCTGGCAGAGACCGAAGCTTGTGCCACGGTGCACAACTTGCGGATCAGTCCACGCAAGCTCAACCTCGTGGCCCAAACCATCCGCGGCCTGGACGCCGGCGATGCGGTGGCCGCGCTGTCGTTTTCGCGACGGCGCATCTCGAGCGACGTCAAAAAATGCCTGCAGTCGGCAATCTCCAATGCCGAAAACAACCACGAACTCGACGTCGACCGGCTCTTCATCGCCGAAGCCAATGTTGGCAAGGGCCTGGTGATGAAACGCTGGCGCCCGCGGGCGCGAGGCCGGGTCGGGCGCATCAGAAAACCGTTCAGTCACCTCACGATCATCGTGCGCGAGCACGAGCGCAAACGCGCCACGAAGCGCGCCAAGAGGACATAATGGGCCAGAAGGTCAATCCCGTCGGTCTGCGGCTCGGTATCAACCGTACCTGGGATTCGCGCTGGTATGCCGATACCGAATACAGCCAGCTTCTGCACGAAGACCTGAAAATTCGCCAGCACCTGTTCGATCGGCTGCCGCAGGCCGGGGTTGGACGCATCGTCATCGAGCGACCGGCCAAGAAGGCCCGCATCACCATCCACACGGCCCGACCCGGTGTGGTGATCGGCAAGAAGGGCGCCGATATCGAACGGTTGCGCGCTGAAGTCAGCCGCATGACCGAGAGCGACGTTCATCTCAACATCGTCGAGATTCGCAAGCCCGAGATCGAGGCCAAATTGGTGGCCGAGAATATCGCCCAACAGCTGGTTCGCCGCGTCGCCTTCCGCCGGGCCATGAAGCGCGCCGTGCAATCGGCCATGCGGCTCGGCGCCGGCGGCATCCGTATCAATTGCGGCGGTCGCCTGAGCGGCTCGGAGATCGCGCGCACCGAGTGGTACCGCGAGGGTCGCGTGCCGCTGCATACGCTGAGGGCCGACGTGGATTACGGCTCAGCCACGGCGCGCACGGCCTACGGCACCTGCGGCGTCAAGGTTTGGGTCTTCAAAGGCGAAATCATGGACCACGATCCCATGGCGCAGGACAAACGCGCGCTCGAACAAGCCAACCCGCGCTGAGAATAAGCCATGCTGCAACCGAAACGCACAAAATACCGTAAGGCGCAGAAAGGCCGTCTGCACGGCGCCGCCAAGGGCGGCACCAGTCTCAATTTCGGCGCTTATGGGCTCAAGGCCATCTCGCCGGGCCGGATCACGGCGCGCGAGATCGAGGCGGGCCGTCGCGCGATCACGCGCCACATGCGTCGCACCGGCCGCATCTGGATCCGCATCTTTCCCGACGTGCCGGTGTCGACCAAGCCGGCCGAGGTGCGGATGGGAAAGGGCAAGGGCGCGCCGGAATTTTGGATTTGCCGGGTCAAGCCGGGACGCATCCTGTTTGAAGTCGATGGCGTGACCCAGGCGGTCGCCCAGGAGGCCTTTCGGCGCGCCACGGCGAAACTGGCCGTGCGCACCAAGCTGGTCAGCCGCATCGGCGAAGGAGCGTAAACGGTGAAGAGCGAAGAAGTGCGTGCCAAATCGCCCGACGAGCTTCAGGAAAAGCTGATGTCGCTCAAGAAGGAAGCGTTCAACTTGCGCTTTCAGCAGGCCACCGGGCAGCTGGAAAACACCAGCCGCGTGGGCCAGGTGCGTCACGATATAGCGCGTGTCAAGACAGTCATCAACGAACAACGCCGCGCGAGCGCGAGCCGCTAATGTTCGACGGACGGAGGAGACGCACATGCCGCGGCGAGTGATGCAGGGGACCGTGATCGGCGATCGCGCCGACAAGACGGTGCTCGTGAGGGTCGATCGGCGGGTCATGCACCCGCTCTACAAGAAAGTGATTCGGCGCTCCAAGAAATATGCCGCACACGACGCGGAAAACCATTACAAGGTGGGCGACGTCGTACGAATTCGCGAATGCCGGCCGATCTCCAAGCGCAAGCGCTGGGAAGTGGTGACCGAGCCAGCGGGCGGCGCCGAATAGATGGCCGACCGGGCAGGGAAAGGTAGGCGGCAATGATCCAGATGCAAACCAATCTGGACGTCGCGGACAATTCCGGCGCGCGGCGTGTGCAGTGCATCAAGGTGCTTGGCGGGTCGAACCGCCGCACCGCCTCGGTCGGCGATTTGATCGTTGTCTCGGTCAAGGAGGCGATCCCCCGCGGCAAGGTCAAGAAAGGCGAAATTCACCGTGCCGTCATCGTGCGCACCGCCAAGGAGATACGCCGGCCCGACGGCAGCGCGATTCGCTTCGACCGCAACGCCGCGGTGCTGTTGAACCCGCAGGGCGAGCCGATCGGCACGCGCATCTTCGGCCCTGTGACGCGGGAATTGCGGGCCAAGCAGTATATGAAGATCATCTCGCTGGCGCCTGAAGTGCTCTAGCGGGTAGACAACGGAACAAGGCAACCGCCGATGGCCAAGGTCAAAGCTAAATCTAAGTCCAAGCTCAAGATCAAGAAGGACGACGATGTCATCGTGATCTCGGGCCGGGACAAGGGTAAGCGCGGCAAGGTGCTGCGCGTTCTACCGGCCAGGAAGCGCGTCCTGGTGGAAGGCGTCGCCATGGCCAGGCGCCATGTGAAGCCCTCGCAGACGGAGCCGCAGGGTGGCATCGTCGAGCGCGAAGCAACCATCCATCTGTCCAATGTGGCGCTGGTCGATCCGGCGAGCGAGCTGCCCACGCGCGCGGGCTACAAGGTTCTCGAAGATGGTCGCAAAGTCCGTTTCGCCAGACGCTCCGGCGAGGTTATCGATGTCTGACGAGAGCGCCGTGACGCGCCTAAAACAGCATTACGAAACCGAGCTGCGGCCGGCGTTGGTCAAGCAGTTCGGCTACGGCAATGCCATGCAGGCGCCGCGCCTCGACAAGATCGTGATCAACATGGGCGTGGGTATCGGCTCTCAAGACAAGAAGAAGATCGATGCCGCGGTCCAGGACATGACGCTGATCGCCGGCCAAAAGCCCGTCGTCACGCGGGCCAAGAAGTCGATCGCCAACTTCAAAATTCGCGCCGGCATGATGATCGGCTGCAAGGTGACGCTGCGCCGGGCGCGCATGTACGAATTTCTGGATCGCCTGGTGATGATCGCGCTGCCGCGGGTGCGCGATTTTCGGGGCCTCTCCGACAAGAGCTTCGATGGGCGCGGCAATTACACGCTGGGACTGCACGAGCAAATCGTGTTTCCCGAAATCGACTACGACAAGGTCGATGAAGTGCGCGGCATGGATATCGTTATCTGCACAACGGCTGAGACCGACGCCGAGGGACGGGCGCTCCTCGCCGGCTTTCAGCTGCCGTTTGTGGACCCATCGTTGTAGAGCAAACCACTGAAGGTCGGTCATGGCCAAGAAAAGTGCTGTCGAGAAGAACAAGAGACGCAGGCGCATGGTCGCGCGCGACGCGGTCAAGCGTGCCGAGTTGCGCGCCATGGTGCGCGATTTGTCGCGGCCCTTGGAAGAACGCTTCGCCGCGCAATTGAAGCTCGCCAAAATGCCGCGCAACGGGGCGGCGAGTCGGGTACGCAACCGCTGCGGCCTGACCGGTCGGCCACGAGGCTTTTATCGCAAGTTCGGCCTGTCGCGTATCGCGCTGCGCGATTTGGCGTCGGCGGGGCAGATTCCCGGAATGGTCAAATCGAGCTGGTAGGACGCAACAATCATGACAATGACTGACCCGCTCGCAGACATGCTGACCCGCATCCGCAATGGTCAGCGCGCGAACAAGAGTATCGTGCCAACGCCGGCCTCGAAGCTCCGCGGCGCCGTGCTCGAGGTGCTCAAGAGCGAAGGCTACATCCGCGGCTTCACCCGCCGGGAGCCTGAGCCCGGTAAGGCCGTGTTCGAAATCGAGCTGAAATACAATGAGGGCCGCTCGGTCATTTCGGAGATTCACCGTGTCTCGCGGCCCGGCCGCCGGGTTTATTCCGGCATCCAGGAGCTGCCGCGCGTTTACAGCGGACTAGGCATTTCTATTCTATCGACGCCGCGCGGCGTGCTCTCCGATATCGAGGCGCGCAAGCAGAATGTCGGCGGCGAAGTGCTCTGCCAGGTTTTCTAGGAGGGGGGCATGTCGCGTGTAGGGATAAATCCAGTCGCAGTGCCGAGCGGCGTCGAGGTGCGGATCGCCGGCGCCGACGTCACGGTCAAGGGCAAGCTGGGCCAACTGCAGGCAACTCTCGCGCCGGAGGTTACCGCGACTTTGGAAGACGGTCGGGTTTCGGTCCGCCCTATCGACCAGACCAAGCGGGCCCGGCAAATGTGGGGTCTGTCGCGCACCATCATCGACAATATGGTCACTGGTGTGCACGAGGGCTTCTCGAAGCGGCTTGAGATCCAGGGAGTCGGCTACCGCGCCGCCGTGCAGGGCAAGATGCTCAAGCTCGATCTCGGCTATAGCCGCCCCGTTGAATATCCTATTCCCGCCGGGATCGACATTACCTGCGAGCGCCCCACCGCAATCGCGGTGAGCGGCGCGGACCGGCAAGTCGTGGGCCAGGTTGCCGCCGAAATTCGCGCTCTACGCAAGCCCGAACCCTATAAGGGAAAGGGTATCCGCTACGAGGGCGAGTATGTAAGACGCAAGGAAGGCAAGAAGAAGTAGAACAGCCATGAAACGTCCCAGTACCTCATTCGAGCGCCGCAAGCAACGGGTGCGGGCCGCGTTGAGACGCAAGACGCGCCAACAACACCCGCGCCTTTCGGTGTACCGCTCAAACAAGCACATTTACGCGCAGGTCATCGACGATACGCGCGGCATTACACTCGCGACCGCGTCCACGATGGAGAAAGCGCTGCGCGATGAACTCAAGAACGGGTCCGACAAGGCGGCCGCGACCCGGGTCGGTCAACTGGTCGGCGAACGGGCCGTTGCCGCGGGCCTCAAGGCGGTCATGTTCGACCGCGGTGGCCATCGCTATCACGGCCGCGTCAAGGCGCTCGCCGACGCGGCGCGCGAAAGCGGATTGTCGTTCTAGAAAGGCACTGAGATGGCACGAGGCAACGTTCGGGACCGCTTTGGACGCGAAGAGCAGGAGCTTTCCGACAAGCTTGTCAGCATCAACCGCGTCGCCAAGGTCGTCAAAGGCGGCCGGCGCTTCGGCTTTTCGGCCTTGGTGGTGGTCGGCGACCGCCGTGGCCGGGTCGGACATGGCTCTGGCAAAGCGCGCGAAGTTCCCGAGGCCATCCGCAAGGCCACGGAACAGGCCAAGCGCACCATGATCCGGGTGCCGCTTCGCGAGGGGCGCACCCTGCATCATGACGTGGACGGCCGCTTCGGCGCCGGCCGGGTGATTTTGCGCGCCGCGCCGGCAGGCACCGGGATCATCGCGGGCGGTCCGATGCGCGCCGTCTTCGAAATGCTCGGCGTCAAGGACGTGGTCGCCAAATCGATGGGCACCTCAAACCCGCAGAACATGGTGAAGGCCACGTTCGCCGGGCTTGGACAGTGCATGACACCGCGTGCGGTCGCGGCCAAGCGCGGCAAGAAGGTGAGCGAAATATTCGGCCGACCGGACGCGACGGCCGAGGCAGAGGAGTAAGACGATGGCCGAAGCGGCGGGCGCCAAGCTCCGGGTCACGCAGATCGGCAGCCCCATCGGTCGGCGCAAGGACCAGCGCGGCACGCTAATTGGGTTGGGGCTCAACAAGATGAACCGCAGCCGCCTGCTGGAGGATACGCCTTCGGTGCGCGGCATGATCAACAAGGTGCGACATCTGGTCCGGGTTGAGCCCGCGGCCGGCGGAACCGGGACATGAAACTCAATGAATTGACGGACTGCGCCGGCGCGCGCAAGGTCGGCAAGCGGCTCGGGCGAGGCATCGGCTCCGGCAAGGGCAAGACATCGGGGCGCGGCCACAAGGGGCAAAAATCACGCTCCGGCGTAAGCCTCAAGGGCTTCGAAGGCGGCCAGATGCCGCTCTACCGTCGCCTGCCCAAACGCGGCTTCCATAATCGCTTTCGCAAGGCATACAGCGCGTTGAACCTGGACCGGCTACAAGGCGCGGTCGATGCCGGCAAATTGGACGCGGCCAAACCGATCACCGAAACGGCGCTGCGCGAGGCCGGGCTGGTGACGAAGCGAAACATGGGGGTGCGTTTGCTGTCGCGGGGTGAGTTGACCAGCGCGCTGACCATCGAAGTTTCGGGCGGCGCCTCGAAGGCGGCCTTGAGCGCGGTCGAAAAAGCGGGCGGCAAGGTCGTCGTCGCGGCGCCCCGGAAAGCCGCCAAGGAGCCCCGTGAAAAATCGCGCAAGAAATCGGCTAAGACTGAGAAACCAACGCCGGATCAACCGAATAGCACGGCTTCCTGAGACCGCCTAAGGCATGACGTCAGCGGCCGAGCAACTCGCGGCGAACCTCAATTTCGGAGCGCTCGCCAAGGCAAAGGAACTCCAGAAGCGCCTGTGGTTCACGCTGGCCGCGTTGATCGTCTATCGGCTCGGCACCTATATTCCGATTTCCGGCATCGACGCGGCCGTCATCAAGGACATTTTCGAGTCGCAAGCGACCGGCATCCTCGGCATGTTCAACATGTTCGCCGGCGGGGCGCTGGGCCGGATGACGATCTTCGCCCTCAACATCATGCCGTACATCTCTTCGGCGATCATCATCCAGCTGATGATCACGGTGTCGCCGCACTTGGCGCAGCTCAAGAAAGAGGGCGAGGCCGGCCGCAAGAAGATCAATCAATATACGCGCTACGGCACGGTAATCTTGGCCGCGCTGCAGGGCTACGGCATCGCCGTCGGCCTCGAAGGCTTCACGAGTAGCGTCGGCAGCGCCGTTATCGAGCCCGGCATGTTCTTCCGCCTCACCACGGTGGTGACGCTGACGGGCGGGACCATCTTCCTGATGTGGCTCGGCGAGCAGATCACCGCGCGCGGCGTCGGCAACGGCATCTCGCTGATCATCTTCGCGGGCATCGTGGCGGAACTGCCGCGCGCCCTGGTCAACACCCTCGAACTCGGGCGAACCGGCGTGCTGTCGGCCCCGATCATGGTCCTCTTCCTGGTGCTGGCGATCGCCGTGGTCGCCTTTATCGTGTTTATCGAACGCGCCCAGCGCAGAATCATCGTGCAGTATCCCAAGCGCCAAGTGGGGCGGCGGATGTTCGGGGGCGAAAGTACGCACCTGCCGCTCAAGATCAACACGGCCGGCGTCATCCCGCCGATTTTCGCCAGTTCCATCCTGCTGCTGCCGATCACCGCGCTAAGCATGAACGCGGGCCAAGGGCCGGAGTGGCTAACCACGGTAACGAGTTATTTGGGGCGCGGCCAACCGGCCTACATGCTGCTCTACGCCGCCGCGATCATCTTCTTTACCTTTTTCTACACTTCGGTGGTCTTCAACCCGGCGGATACGGCGGACAATTTGAAGAAGAATGGCGGTTTCGTACCTGGAATCCGTCCCGGCAAGAATACCGCCACCTACCTCGATTACGTGCTGACGCGGCTGACCGTGGTCGGCGCCATGTATCTAACGGCGGTTAGTATCCTGCCTGAATTGCTGATCTCGCGGTACGCGGTGCCGTTCTATTTCGGCGGCACGAGCCTGCTCATCGTGGTCACCGTCACCATGGATACGGTGGGACAAATTCAGTCTCACCTGTTGGCGCACCAATATGAGGGTCTGATCAAGAAGGCCAAGTTGCGGGGTAGCCGCCGGTGATTTTGCTTCTCCTTGGGCCGCCAGGCGCGGGCAAGGGCACCCAAGCCGAGAACCTCGTGCGTCGTTTCGGTCTACTGCAACTATCGACAGGCGACATGCTGCGGACGGCCGTGGCGGCGGGCAGCGCGCTCGGACTGAAGGCGAAGGACATCATGGAGGCGGGAGACCTGGTTTCTGATGACGTGATGATCGCGTTGATCGCCGAACGCATCGGCGAACCCGATTGCGCCAAGGGCTTTATCCTGGACGGCTTTCCGCGCACCACGGCGCAGGCCGAGGCACTGGACGAGATGTTGGCCAAGCGAGACCTGCATATCCACCGGGTGATCGAGATCCGGGTCGATGACGAAGCCCTGATCGAGCGCGTCACGGGCCGCTTTACCTGCGCCCAATGCGGCGCCGGTTACCATGACCGCTTCAAGACGCCCAAGACAGCCGGAGTTTGCGACAATTGCGGCGGCACCGAGTTCAGCCGCCGCAAGGACGACAATCGCGAAACGGTTGCGGCTCGGCTCAAAGCCTATCATGCGCAGACCGCGCCGATCATCCCGTTTTACGCCGCGCAGGACCGGCTCCTGACGGTCGATGGCATGGCCGACATAGCGACCGTTGGAGAGGCCACCGTGCGCGGTCTCGAGCAG
>JAUVWK010000177.1 GCA_030604165.1 Alphaproteobacteria bacterium
GCTGATCGACGAGCGCAACGTGCCCGAGCCGCCGCGCGGCGACTTCGCCGTGCACGCGCTGCCCTTGTGCGAAACCGCGCTCGCGCTCGGCAACGAGCAGGCCACCAACATCGTCGCGCTCGGCGCCCTGGCCGCGCTCAGCGATATCTGCGCCCTCGAAGCGCTGGAACACGCGATCCGCGCGCGCGTGCCGGAAAAGTTCCGCGCCCTCAACCTCGAAGCCGCGCGGGCGGGTATTCGCCTGGTTGCCGAGGCGGCCGCGAGCGATTGACATTTCCGGCCCGCCGCCTAGCCTTGTCGACAAGGGAGAGCGTTGCTGGGGAGGGATAGCCGATGGCGGAGCATTATCGGGTCTATTGGCAGCCGGGTTGCAGTAGCTGCCTCAGGGCCAAGGAATTTCTCAAGGCGCAAGGCATTGCGTACGAGTCCATCAATGTGCGCGAGGTGGACGGCGCCATGGCGGTGTTGGCGCGCCTCGGCGCCAAGTCGGTCCCCGTCGTCGCCGCGGGCGAGCGCTTCGTGCTAGCGCAGGATCTCGACGAGCTGGCCGCGTTCGTCGGCGGAAAACTCGAGCGCCGGTGGCTCTCGCCCGAAGCGCTGGTCGGCAAGCTCGATCTGGTGTTGGCGGCGACCCAGCGCTATCTACGCCAACTGCCCGACGAGCGGCTGCACGCCAAGATGGCGGGGCGCGAGCGCACCTGCCTCGATCTGGCCTACCACATCTTCGTCATCCCGCTCGCCTTCCTCGACGCGGCGCGCGGCGGCGCGCTGACCTTCGACTATTTCGAGCGCCTGGCGCCGGCCGAGATGACGACCGGCGCGCCGGTGGCGCAATTCGGCCAAGGCGTGCGCCAGGATTTCGCCGCCTGGTGGGGCGAGGCGGCCAAGGCGGCGTGGCCTGAGACCGTGCGCACCTATTACGGCACGCAGCCGACGCACGCGGTGCTCGAGCGCACGGCGTGGCACGCGGCGCAGCATTGCCGGCAGGTGATGGCGGTGCTCGAACAAGCGGGCATCGCGCCCGATGGCGCGCTTGGGCCGCGCGAGCTGGACGGCCTACCGCTGCCGGACGAGGTCTATGACGACGAAGTGCGGGCCGTGACCGCCTGATCGGCAACCGCTCTTTTGGATTGCATCATGGTCAGTCCTTCCGACACCGATCGCGCCCGGAAACGCCGCGCGCTGCTGTCGTCCTACCGCTCGCCGCTGGCGATCGACGCGCCGGCCTTTCGCGAGCTCGGTCACAGGGTGGTCGACATGATCACCGAGTACTTTGCGGGAGTGCGGGAGCGGCCCGTCACCCGCCCGCTCCAGCCCGTGCAAGAGCGCCATCTGAGCGAGCAACGCATGCCGGAGGAGGGCGCCGCCCCCGACGCGATCATCGATTTCATCGCCAGCCACGTGCTGCCGCACCCGATGGGCAACTGCCACCCGCGCTTCTTCGCCTGGATCGTCGGCGCGCCCTCGCCCATTGGCGTGCTCTCCAATGCGCTCGCGACGGCGATCAACTCGAGCTCCGGCGGCGCCGACCACGCGGCCATCCATCTGGAAACCTGTGTCAACCGCTGGCTGATGGAGCTGATCGGCTTTCCCACTGAAGGCAGCCACGGCTTGCTGGTCAGCGGCGGCTCGATTGCCAACCTCACCGGGATCGCCGTCGCCCGTCACTGGGCCGCGCGCGAAGCGGGCTGGGACGTGCGCGCCGAAGGCCTGCAAGGCACGCGGCCGCGCCTCGTTTTGTACGCCTCGGAGCAAAGCCATTTCTGCATCGGCAAGGCCGCCGAAGTGCTCGGCCTCGGCGCGGAGAGCGTGCGCACCATCGCCGTCGACGACGCCTATCGGATCGATCTCGCCGCGTTGCGCGACGCCGTGCGCGCCGACCGCGCCGCCGGTTGCCTGCCGTTCTGCGCGGTCGGCACCGCCGGGACGGTCAATTGCGGTGTCATCGATCCGCTGCATGAGATGGCCGAACTCTGCGCCGACGAACAGCTCTGGTTTCATATCGATGGCGCCTATGGCGGTTGGGGGGTGATCGACCCCGCGCTCGCCCCGGCCTATGCCGGCATGGCGCGCGCCGATTCAATTGCCCTCGATTTGCACAAATGGCTCGACGTGCCGATCGATTGCGGCTGCGTCATGGTGCGGGACGGCACGCTGCAACACGAAGCCTTCAGCCAGGTTCCGGCCTATTTGCGCCTCGCCGAGGCGGATGAGCCGGATACCCGGCGCTGGCCGATGGAATACGGCATCGAGCTGACCCGCAGCTTTCGCGCCTTGCGCGCCTGGGCCACCCTCATGCACCTTGGCAAGCGCGGCGCCCGCGCGATGATCGTGCACCAGAACGCGCTGGCGCGGCATCTCGCCGCCGCCATCGAAGCCGCCCCGGACTTGGAACTTCTCGCGCCGGTCACGCTGTCGATCGTCTGTTTTCGTTACGTGCCGCCGGGCTGGCAGGGCGACGAGGCCGGGCTGGACGAGCTCAACCGGGCGATCTGCCAAGCGGTCAACGCCGAGGGCGCGGTGTTCTTCACGCCCACCAAGCTGCGCGGCCGCTACGCCTTGCGCGCCGCCATCGTGCACCACGACACCAAGCAGGCTGACGTGGACCTGCTCCTGGCGGCGATAGTGCAAGCCGGTGCCGTTCATATTTGAATCGCACTAAGCGACTCGACGGCTCATTCCGTTGCCTGCAAGATAGCGCCCTTTGGCAGCAGCCAGGCGGAGCCTCGGGCATGGCCGACAAGAGCGACAATAGCGCCGACAGCGCCCGCATCGGCGTCGATATTGGCGGCACCTTCACCGATGTCGTGCTGGAGCGGGGCGAGGCGCGCTACACGGCCAAGCTGCTGACCACGCCGCGCGCGCCGGAGCAGGGCGTGCGCCAGGGCATCGAGGCCGTGCTCGCGGATTCGGGCGTGGCGCCGGGCGCGGTCTCCATCGTCATCCACGGCACGACGCTCGCGACCAACGCGCTGATCGAGCGCAAGGGCGTCAAGACCGCGCTGGTCACCACCGAGGGCTTCCGCGACAGCATCGAGATGGGCAGCGAAAGCCGCTTCGAGCAATACGATATCTACATGGAAAAGCCGGTGCCGCTGGTGCCGCGCCGGCGGCGCTTCCCGGTCGCGGAGCGGCTCAACGCCAGCGGCGAGGCGATCCTTGCGTTGGACGAGGCCGCGGTCGGAGCGCTCGGCGAGCGCATGAAGACGCTCGGCGTCGAAAGCGTGGCGATCGGCTTTCTGCACAGCTACGTCAATCCCGCGCATGAGCGGCGCGCCCACGAAATTCTGGCGGCGGCGCTGCCGGAGGTGAGCTTCACGCTCTCGTCCGAAGTGGCGCCGGAGATGCGCGAATATGAGCGCTTCTCGACCGCCTGCGCCAACGCCTATGTGCAGCCGATCATGGCGCGCTATTTGCGCAATCTGGAACAGGATCTGACGGCGCAGGGCTTTTCCTGCCCGCTCTATGTCATGCTGTCGGGCGGCGGCGTCACCGATGTCGAAACCGCGATCCGCTTTCCCATTCGCCTGGTGGAATCGGGGCCGGTCGGCGGCGCGGTGTTTTCCAGCCATGTCGCCGCCGAATGCGGCTTGTCCCAGGTGTTGTCGTTCGACATGGGCGGAACCACCGCCAAGATCTGCGTCATCAACGACTCCAAACCGCAGACGGAGCGCTCGTTCGAGGTCGCCCGCGCCCACCGTTTTCTCAAGGGCAGCGGGCTGCCGCTGCGTATCCCGGTGATCGAGATGGTCGAGATCGGCGCCGGCGGCGGCTCCATCGCACACCTCGATCAGCTCGATCGTATCATCGTCGGTCCCGAGAGCGCCGGGGCCGAGCCCGGGCCGGCGTGTTACGGCCAAGGCGGCGCTGAGCCCACCGTCACCGACGCCGACGTCGTGCTCGGGCGCATCGACCCGGAGGCGTTTTCGGGCGGCCAGCTCACGCTCGATGTCGCGGCGGCCGAAACGGCGCTGGCGGGCGGCCTCGGCGAAGCGCTCTCGCTGAAAGCGCCGATGGCCGCGCTCGGCCTCAGCGAGGTGGTGGACGAGAACATGGCGAGCGCGGCGCGGGTGCACGCCATCGAGATCGGCGCGACGCTGGCCGAGCGCACCATGATCGCCTTTGGCGGGGCGGCGCCGCTGCACGCCGCGCGGCTCGCCGAAAAGCTCGAGATTGACCGCATCATCGTGCCGCAAAGCGCCGCCGTCGGCTCGGCGATCGGCTTCTTGCGCGCGCCGGTCGCCTATCAAGTGGTGCGCAGCGCCTATCAGCGGCTCAGTGAATTCGACGCCGAAACCGTCAACGCGGTGCTGGAGACGATGCAAGAGGAAGCGGCGGCGGTTGTCGCGCGCGGCGCGCCGGGCGCGGCGACCGAGGAGAGCCGCGTCGCCTTCATGCGTTATCTCGGCCAGGGCCACGAGGTCGCGGTGTCGTTGCCGGCGCGCCGCTGGAACCCGGACGACAGGGCGACCATTCGCGCGGCGTTCGAGGCGGCGTACGAAGCCACCTTTGGGCGCATCATTCCGACCCTCGACCTCGAAATCGTCAGTTGGTCGGTGCAGGTCAGCGCCCGCGGCGCGGCGGTGTCGGTGGCGTCGGCGCCCGCGCCGGCCCCGGCGCCCGAGCCCTACGGCCACCGCGCGGTGCTCGATCCCGCCACCGGTGAGACGGTCCAGGCCGCGGCCTATCGCCGCGAGGCGTTGACCCCAGGCGCGCGCGTCGCCGGGCCGGCGATCATCGTCGAGGACGATACCAGCACCATCGTCAGCCCGTTGTTCGACGCTTCGGTCAACGCCCTCGGCTATCTCGTGCTGGAACGCCGCGACCACGGAGAAACGACCAGGGAAAAAACGTCATGACCGGTGAACCGAGCGCGCTGGCGCGGCTGCGTATCCAGATCATGTGGAACCGCCTGATCTCGGTGGTCGAGGAGCAGGCGCAGACCCTGTTGCGCACCGCCTTCAGCACCACCGTGCGCGAGGCGGGCGATCTCTCCGCCGGGGTGTTCGACACCAAGGCGCGGATGCTGGCGCAGGCGGTCACCGGCACGCCGGGGCACGTCAACGCCATGGCCAACGCGGTCAAGCATTTTCAGGACAAATACCCCTTGGAGAAGATGCGCCCGGGCGACGCCTATATCACCAACGATCCCTGGCAGACCTGCGGCCATCTGCACGACCTCACCGTGGTGACACCGGCGTTTCGCGACGGCCGCGCCATCGGCTCGTTCGCTTGCACCGCCCATGTCGTGGATATCGGCGGGCGCGGCTTCGGTCCCGACGCGCGCTCGGTCTTCGAAGAGGGGCTTTATATCCCGATCATGCCGCTGGTGCGCCAGGGCGAGATCAACCGGGACCTGCTCGATATGGTGCGCGGCAACGTGCGCGAGCCGCTTCAGGTCGAGGGCGATATCTTCTCGCTGATCGCCTGCAACCAGGAGGGCGTGCGGCGCCTGCTGGCGATGATGGACGAATTCCGGCTGGACTCGCTCGATACGCTCGCCGACGAAATTATCGAGCGCTCGCGCCGCGCCTCGCTCGAGGCGATCCGCGCGCTGCCCAAGGGCACCTACCGCAATCGGCTGACCATGGATGGCTATGACGAGCCGATCGAGCTGGTGGCGGCGCTGACCATCGGCGACGACGGCGTGCATGTCGATTTCGACGGCTCCTCGCCGGCCAGCAATTACGGCATCAACGTCGTGCTCAACTACACCCTCGCCTACACCAGCTTCGGCGTGAAATGCATCGTCGCCAAGGACGTGCCCAACAACGCCGGCTCGCTGTCGACCATCACGGTGAGCGCGCCGGAGGGCTCGATCCTGAATGTGCCGCGGCCGTGGCCGGTGGCGTCGCGTCATGTCATCGGGCATATGCTGCCCGATCTGGTGTTCGGCTGTTTGCACCAGGTGGTGCCCGAGCGCGTACCGGCCGAGGGCGCGGCCTCGCTTTGGATCGTGCAGTTGCGCGGCGGCGAAACCGCGATCGATGCCGAGGCGCGGCGCAACGCGCCGGCGATCTCGCCCGCATTCGAGATTGCGCTCTTCAACAGCGGCGGCGCGGGCGCGCGGCCGGCGCGCGACGGGCTCTCCACCACGGCGTTTCCGAGCGGCGTGCGCACCA
>JAUVWK010000063.1 GCA_030604165.1 Alphaproteobacteria bacterium
AGGTGTTGTCCACCAACCAAACCGCCGTCGCTTTGGGCATTAAGGGTTCGGCCATCATGTCCTCCGGCTTGTGGCGCAATCTCACACGCCGCGTCGGGCCCTGTGCTCCCGACGTGCTTATGGAATTCAGAGAGTTGGGAGATATATAGCGGCGCGGCGGCGACGGCGAAAGAGCCAATGCGTCGACGCGCGCACGCTAGTCCCGGCCGAAATCCGTGAGCAGCATGATCTTGCCGATGTGAACGCCGGATTCCATGCGCCGGTGCGCCGTGGCGGCCTCCGCCAGCGCGAACGTGCTGTCCACCACCGGCTTGATGGCGCCGCTGGCGAGCAGCGGCCAGAGGTCTTGCTCGATGGCGGCGGCGATGCGCGCCTTGCTGGCCACGCTTTGCGGCCGCAAGGTGGAGCCCGTGAGCGTCAGGCGCTTGAGCATGACCGGCATGAGGTTCAATTCGGCCTTCGCGCCGGTCAGAAATGCGATGCTGACCAAGCGGCCCTCGGGGCGAAGCGCCGAGATATTGCGCTGCATGTACGCGCCGCCCACCATGTCGAGCACGACGTCGACACCCTCGCCGCCGGTGAGCTCCTTGATCACGGTTTCGAATTGCTCGGTCCGGTAGTTAATGGCGCGCTCGGCGCCAAGCCGCTCGCAGGCCGCGCACTTCTCCGCCGACCCCGCGGTGGCGAACACGCGGGCGCCCATGGCGCGGGCAACCTGGATGGCGGTGGTTCCGATGCCGCTCGAGCCGCCGTGGACCAGCAGCCGCTCGCCGGCGCGGAGCCGGCCACGCTCGAACAAGTTCGTCCAAACGGTGAAGAACGTTTCCGGCAGGCCGGCGGCCTCGGTCATGCTCAGGCCTTCCGGCACGGGCAAGACCTGGGCGTCCGGCGCCGCGCAATATTCGGCGTAGCCGCCGCCCGAGACGAGGGCGCACACGTGATCTCCCTCGGCGAAACGCACGGCGCCCGACCCCTTGGCCGCGATCACGCCGGCGACTTCGAGCCCGGGGATGTCGGAGGCGCCGGGCGGCGGCGGGTAGCCGCCGGCGCGTTGCAAAACGTCGGGGCGATTGACGCCGGCGCCGGCGACGCGGATCAGCACCTCGCCGTGCGCCGGCGCGGGCACCGGCCGGCGTGTCGGCTTGAGCACCTCGGGCCCGCCGGGCTCGGTGATTTCGATGACCGTCATGTCCGCGTCGGCTTGCTTCATTGCCATCTCCTCCTGACCGTAGCGACAGGCTATTATGTTTCGCAAATCGTGACTGGGGGGAAGCCATGGATGCCGACGACGAGGGTCTCAAGCCGAAATTTGTCGAGTGGCCGCCCAAGGAACTCGATTCGATGTCGGTCGATGCGCTGAGCGCTTACAGGGCCCAGCTTGAGGCCGAGTTGGAGCGGGTGCGCCAGACGATCGACACGAAGCGCGCCTATCTCGGCTCCGCGGACACGTTTTTCAAAAAACAATAACGACAGCGAAAAGCACCGATTCGTGCGGTTTGCGCCTCACCTAACGTGGCGCGCGCGGCCCAAGTCAATCTACCCCGTTTGTATAGGAAATTTTCACGGTTCATGTTAACCTTTTATTAATAATCTAATCCTAATGTGACATCACGATGGTTCGGTACTCCGAATTATCGTGCACAAGTCCTCCCTGATTGTTCCGTCTCCCTGTTTACTCGCGCCGCCGTTCTTCGGCGGCGCTTTCTTTTTGTCTTACGACGATTTTTGCTCTCGGTTTTGCGCGAGCGCGCTGATTCGGCTCAGAAAAGAACTGACGATATCCGCGAACTGGACGAAGAGCACACTTGACACCGTAACGCGAATCGCCTCAACTCACCTGCGCAATATCCATTCTAAGGAGATGATTTATGTTTAATAAGAGGCTGTTGGCACGATCGTTGTTGCTTGTATTTCCGATTGCGTTAGTGGCCGGCTGCCAAACGACTCTGAGTGAGGCGGATTCAGCTCGGATTTCGAGCGCGGGTGAGTCGGCGGCGCAGGCGAAGCAGACTTCCCAGGAGGCCATGCTGGCGATCGGGGAGTTGCGCACGGAACTTGGCGCGACGAGGCGGGAGGTCCAGCGTGCGGCCGAGGCGGCGGAACGCGCGGCGGCAGAGGCCAAGGCCGCGGCCGACAAGGCCGATCGGATATTCCAGCGGACGATGCGAAAATAGCCTTCGGGGGTACCCCTAGAGGCTAAGCCGCAAGACGAGTGCGATGGTTCCGAAATTCGATACCGCGAATTTCGGCATTGGGGCACTATCGGAATTGGGACACCAGGAGCCATTCCGCACTCGCATGGAATCGCTCCGGCCCGCGACCGTTTCCGGTCGCGTTAGACCGACGCCACGCTGGGTCGGCCATGTTAGACCGACCATGTTGGACCGATATGGCCGACGTTGATCGGCAAGGGTAGCGGGCTGCGGCCGTTAAGACCGGACCTGTGTTCTAGCCGGATTTCTTTTCCCGCGTGACGCGCACCGGAACGCCTGTGCGTTCCGATAATGCGATGCGAATCGCGGCCCAATTCAGGCGGACCGCGGCCGCGTTCGCGCGCTGGTAGATCTTGAACAAAACATCCGCCGTCGAGGTTTGCGACGGGCTCTTGATGGCGCCGTCGCGCTCCAACTCGTCCACTTGCTGGGGTTCGGGGTGCGCCTCGATATAAAGCTCGCCGTCGACCCAGCCGATTTTGACCGCTTGCTCGATCACGTGAACCGGCGCGCCCACCGCGACCTGTTCAAACAAGGCCGCGATGTCTTCCGGATAGAGCCGGATGCAGCCATGGCTTACCCGGCGGCCGATGCCCCATGGCATGTTGGTGCCGTGCACCAGATAGCCGGGCCAGCCGAAATAGAGCGCATGATCGCCGAGCGGGTTGTCGGGGCCGGCGGGCACGAACGCGGGTAAATCGGGTTTCTCTTCGCGAATCGAGTCGGGCGGGTACCAGACCGGATGCCGTTTCTTGCGCACCACCGTGGTGCTGCCGAGCGGCGTGTCCCAGCCTTCGCGGCCGACCCCGATGGGCAGCGTAACCGGATCCGCGCCGGGCGATGCGAAATAATAAAGGCGATGCTCGGCCAGATTGATGACGATGCCCTCGCGCGGCGCGTCCGGCAACAGATGACCGGTGGGCAATAGAATCTTCGTCCCATCGCCGGGAACCCACGGATCGACCCCCGGGTTGGCGGCGACGATTTCCGTGAACCCCAACCGGTTCGCGCGTGCCAGGTCCAGCAAGGTATCGTCGTAGGAGGTCGCGTACGCCACAACGTGCCCCACCATGTCGTCGGCGGGTGGCGGGCCTGCGCGCGGGATCGCCGGTACGGCCGCCGCCGACACGGACAGCAGCGTCAGCATTGCGAGGCCAATAACGGAGCCAAAAGCGGCGACCGCCGCCCAGCGGCGACCGCGGCTCGGAGCGGAAGAACTGTGGTTAGGCATGGTGTTCCTTCAGTGGTGCGTCGTCGCGCCGAGGTCCGTGGGAGGTGGCGATCCGAAGTGCGTGACCCTATTGGAAGAATATAGCTAAAAGGTGAAAATACCCACTGTTGGATTGGCCTCCGAACGATCCGGCCAGGGCGCCCCGGCCGGCCCTTTCCGGGCCTTTTCGGAGCCGGGCTTGAGGCAAAAAACGCTTTGAAAACGGTTTGTTAAGGTAGCCCTTGGAGAATCTTTGATCTTCATGGTGCTCCGTCGATCCGCATGCTGCCTGGGGGTAGGCCGCATGCCGTCGGGCGCCTTTGGCATAAGGATGGCAAGCGGTGTCAAGTGGCGGCGGGCTGGTCGAGACCACGTTTTTCAGCCGGACCTATGACGAGGCGTTGGTGCTGGTTGTGGAAGCCCGAGATTATCTCGTCAACAATCTCGCCACCGACCGCGGCGAGGCGAGCTTCGGCGATCGCGTGATCTATGACTGCGAGACCATGCGGCTGACCACGCGGCTCACCCAGGTTATGGCGTGGCTGCTGATCCAGCGCGCCGTCCACGAAGGCGAGATCGGTGCCGACGAGGCCAAACAGGAGGAATGCCGGCTGGGCGGACGGGAGGTTTGCCTCGATAACGACCCCGACATGGTGGCCGCGCTGCCGGCTCATCTAGGCGCCTTGATGGGGCGGAGCCTGACGCTTTATCAGCGTATCGCCCGCCTCGACGAAATGGTCGGGCGCCACGGCCCCTAAAGCAAGTCAAGTTTGCACGGCCCAGCCCGCTCCCCCTCCCGGAAGAAGAGCCACCACCAAGGCACCAAGGCACCAAGGCACCAAGGCACCAAGGCACCAAGGAAGGGTCAGGGGCGCCGCGCGCCTTTTCGAGCCGGCCTTCCCATCCCCGGGTCTTTCACGCCCTTGAGCGAGCCGCGCAGGTGGGAAATGCGCCAGCGCGAGGTGGGCGTTACAGGGCCGCCGGTCTGACGAAATAGATGATCGAAAAATAATGGGCGGTCGCACCCGCCATGACGAAAACGTGCCAGATGAAATTGTGGAACGGCAGCCGCGTCCAGCGGTGAAATACCACGCCGACGCTGAACAGCACGCCACCGCCGCCAAGGAGCGCCAGCGCGGGCCACGGCAGGCTCTCGATCAGGGGCTCGATACCGGCGAGGCCGACCCAGCCGAGCACGAGATAGAGCCCGATGGAGAGCCGCTCCAGCCTGCCCGGCAGCAGTGTCTTGAGCAGAATCCCCGCCACCGCGATACCCCACACCACGCCGAATAGGCTCCAACCCCAGGCGCCCTGCACGCTGATCAGCGTCACCGGCGTGTAGGTTCCGGCGATCAGGACATAGACGGCCGCATGATCGGCGACGCGCAGCAGGGCTCTGAACCGGACGTGGCGCAAGCCGTGATAAAGCGCGGAGAGGGCGAAGACGAGGAGCAGCGAGCCGCCATAGACCGCATAGCTGGTGACGGTGACGGCGCCGGTGTAGCTACTGCCGACCAGGACCAGCACGACCAGGCCGGCGATGCTCGCGGCGATGGCGACGGCGTGGCCGATGAGGTCGGCCAGCAACTCGCCCGGAGTGTAAGTGACGGCCATGCCGCAGCGCTCCCGCGCCCGCAGGCGCCGGCGGCGCCGGCCGGGGCCAAGCGAGGCGTGTCGAAAAATGTCGGCTCAACTTAACAATGTAAGATCGGCCCGCCGGCTATTCCAGCGGCGCCCCGCGCGGAAACCTCACGCCGCTTTCCGCCGCCTGCGGATCAGGGCGATGATCTCGCTGGCGGCAGTGGGGATGTTGGTGCCGGGGCCGTAGACCGCGGCGACGCCGGCCTGCTCGAGAAAAGCGTAGTCCTGCGGCGGAATGACGCCGCCGCAAATGACGACGATGTCGCCGCCGCCGCGCCCCTCCAAGGCCGTGATCAGCCGGGGCACCAGGGTCTTGTGGCCGGCGGCGAGGCTGGAGACGCCGATCGCATGGACGTCGTTCTCGACCGCGTCCTGCGCCGCCTCCTCGGGGGTTTGGAACAGAGGGCCGACATCGACGTCGAAGCCGATGTCGGCGAAAGCCGTGGCGATCACCTTGGCGCCGCGGTCGTGGCCGTCCTGGCCGAGCTTGACCACCAGCAGGCGCGGCCGGCGGCCGGCCTCCTCGGCGAAGGCCTCGACCTCGGCGCGGATGCGCTGGAAGCCGGCGTCGTCGTCATAGGCCGCGCCGTAGACGCCCGAAACCGAGCGGATCACCGCGCGGTGGCGCGAGAAGATTTTTTCCATGGCGTCGGAAATCTCACCGACGGTGGCGCGCGCCCGCACCGCCTCGAGCGCGAGCGCCAGCAAATTGGCTTCGCCCGCCGCGCCCGCAGCGATGGCGTCGAGCGTCGCCCGGCAGGCCGCCTCGTCGCGGCCCGCGCGCACGGCCTTCAGGCGCTCGATCTGTTGGGCGCGCACGGCGGTGTTGTCGACATCGAGCAGCGCCGGCATGCTGTCTTCGTCGGCCTGGTATTTGTTGACGCCGAC
The DNA here is from genome assembly GCA_030604165.1 of Alphaproteobacteria bacterium. GTDB lineage: Bacteria > Pseudomonadota > Alphaproteobacteria > UBA828 > UBA828 > JAUVWK01. Next base: position 5,953 of record JAUVWK010000063.1, read on the forward strand.
TACCGCCTCCTCGCCCCGGTCGATGCGCGCCTGGCGGCGGGTCGCGGCTTCCTCGATCCTCAGCTTGGGCAAGCCGTCGGCCACCGCCTTGGTCATGCCGCCCAGGGCCTCGACCTCCTCGATCAGGGCCCAGGCCTCGCGCGCCACGGCGTCGGTCAGCGCCTCGACGTAATAGGAGCCGCCGAGCGGATCGACGACATGGCCGATGCCGGTTTCCTCCGCCAGAATCAGCTGGGTGTTGCGCGCGATGCGGGCCGAGAAATCGGTGGGCAGCGCCACCGCCTCGTCGAGCGCGTTGGTGTGCAGCGACTGGGTGCCGCCGAGCACCGCGGCCAACGCCTCGTAAGCCGTGCGCACCACGTTGTTGTAGGGGTCTTGCGCGGTGAGCGAGACGCCCGAGGTTTGGCAATGGGTGCGCAGCATGAGCGAGCGCGGGTCCTTGGGCCCGAAGGGCTCGACGATGCGGGCCCAAAGCAGGCGCGCCGCGCGCAGCTTGGCGACCTCCATGAAGAAGTTCATGCCGATGTTGAAAAAGAATGACAGCCGGGGCGCGAAGTCGTCGATATCGAGGCCGCGCCCGACCGCCGCGCGGACATATTCCTGGCCGTCGGCCAGCGTGTAGGCGAGCTCCTGCACTACCGTCGCGCCGGCCTCTTGCATGTGATAGCCGGAGATCGAGACCGAGTTGAATTTGGGCATCTGCTTGGCCGTATAGGCGATGATGTCGGCGACGATGCGCATGCTCGGCTCGGGCGGATAGATGTAAGTGTTGCGGACCATGAACTCCTTGAGGATGTCGTTCTGGATGGTGCCGGCGAGCGCCGCTTGCGCCACGCCCTGCTCTTCCGCCGCGACGATGTAGCTCGCCAACACCGGCAGCACCGCGCCATTCATGGTCATCGAGACACTGACCGCCTCGAGCGGAATGCCGTCGAAGAGCCGCTTCATGTCCTCGACCGAATCGATCGCGACACCGGCCTTGCCGACGTCGCCCTCGACGCGCGGGTGGTCGCTGTCGTAGCCCCGGTGGGTGGCAAGGTCGAAGGCGACCGAAAGCCCGGTTTGTCCGGCGGCGAGGTTGCGCTTGTAAAAGGCGTTGGACTCCTCGGCCGTGGCGAAGCCGGCATATTGGCGCACGGTCCAGGGCCGGTTGGCGTACATGGTGGCGCGCACGCCGCGCAGATAGGGCGCGAAACCCGGCAAAGCGTCGGTGAAGGCGATCGCTTCCAGGTCGGCGGCCGTGTAAAGCGGCTTGACCGGAATGCCCTCGGGCGTCTGCCAAATAAGCCCATCCGGATCGCCGCCTTGCAGCTCCCGCGCCGCCAGGGCGCGCCAATCAGCCACGTCGGGGGCGGCGCTCTTTTTGGCTTTGCGGTTGGTTTTCTTGGCAGAATCGCTCATCGACGGCCTCGCGCCGCGAAGTTATCTCGCACTTGCACAAAAAATTATGAGGCAAGGCCGTGGGGGCGTCAACGCAACGTTCAAAGCTACTAGCATCAGAATATATATTTTATACGCTACTACTATTGATTGCAGTTCTCGTGTGTGCTTCACTATCGAGCGCATCGAGCCAATGCGTTAGGGAGGGAACAATGAGGGTGTACCAACGCATCCGCTCGGCCGTCAGCGCGGCAATTATCGTCGCCCTAGCCGGCTGCACCGCCGAACTAGCAACTCAACATGCAGACAAGGGCGAGGTCACGTCGCCGACAAATCGTCAAGGCCTCGTCTACTACCTACCCAAGGCCGAATTCGACATCAAGACGAAACGGCAGCTAACCAAATGCCTTGTTGAGCAGCGTCTTACTAACAAACCAGGCGGCAATTCCGGGCTCGATTTGGGCAACAAACCTTGGCCGTCCTTTGATCAATGGACGGACAGAGACGTTCGGAATTTTCTCAAGCTCAATTTGTCACTAATTTCAGACGACCCCGATATCGCTCGTTATTTAGGCTCGAACAAACGGAATCCGGTCTTGGAGAGGCGGATTGTGGATTTGATAGCGCAAAATGTGAATTCGGAGGATTTCGTCCTCCACATTCAGGTTACCACCAAACCGCAGGTAACGGTGCGCTATGAAGCCGATCACACGCTTCCTCTCTTGATCAATTATGAGAGTATCGACAAGGGTCTGACGGACGTCGATGACCTGACGATCGAGTGGTATGAGAACGGTACACTCAAGAGCCTAAATGCCGATACCACAGATAGGACCGCCGAAGTAATTGCCAACACGTTGAGCGGCGCACTTAAACTTGCAGGCGCCGCGACCGGAATTTCATTGTCGTCGTTCGCCGCACAGCTTGATGCCGGACAGTTTGATATGATTTTTGAGGCTGAGCCGGAACTTCCGACGACCACGGCGTTTTGCACGAAGGACGCCTTGAAACACCTCACGTCGTTGGGCCGGGCGAAACAAGAAATCAAGAGCCTTAAGACGGAGCTCGAGACCAGGACAAGCGAGCGAAAGGGCCTGGTGGCCAAGCTCGAAGGCGGAAACGACAACTACAGTTCCCCGGCGGACCGCCAAAATGATCGCGTGCGGCTGGAGCAGCTTAATAAGGAAATCGAAGCCTCCAACAAGCGCATCACAGGAGCCGAGAAATCACGCAACACAGCGCTTCAATCCCTTACCGATGAGCGCACCGTGGTTTTGATGCCAGAGAAGACAATTCCGACCTATACCCACCGCGCGAGATCATAAGCCGGTGGGTAAACGACGACGGGCTCAAATATGTGCGCGACAAGCAGAAATCGGAGGTAATGCGCAGTGGTACGGTCGCGGAGATGCAGCTTTGGGTCTTCAACATTCACGTACATTTGGCCGGCCCGAAGCCCGACAGAGACACGGCACGTTTCGAACCCGATTCCGAACCCGCCTCAGGCATCATCTACCGGCAGACAGTTTCTCGCAATCTCATGGTGTGTGTCGAATCCTGCCTATTCGACAACTCCCACACGTCGCCAGGACTCATAGGACAAAACCCATGGGTAAAGCCGGAAGATAGAGATGAATCGACCGTGGCGAGCGGCAAAGCCAACTTGAGACCACCCAAGGATCGCGCATTTGATCGACAGGTTCGAATTCCCCAGGCCGGTCGGATGGCATTCCTGCCCTATTCGAACGGCGCTTTCGAAGACAAGAATATGAAAGTGGCGTTCCGGTCGGACGGTTCGCTTGAAAAGTTCGAATTCGGATCCAAGGCGCGGTTCCAAAAGGCGTCACAGTCCTTTCTCGATAGCGTCGATGGAGTCTTGCGATTCCGTGAAGCGAAGCGTCAGGCACCAGTACAAGAAGCGCAAAACGATGCCGCGAAGATTCAGGCGGACACTGACGTGATCAATGCCAAGATTGAACAGGAAAAAGCACGAATGGAACTGGATGCGCTACTTGGCGGCGCCGAGGAATAGCCGTACTCGAATGATCGACCGTCGACTTGATGGCGTTCAACCTAGCGCGCCTCAACCCCACAGGGCGGGCGGCGGCGGCTCTACGGTGCTGCCGCGATAGTCGAGCCCGGGCGTGCGGTCGCGCGCCAGCAGCAGCGGCCCGTCGAGATCGACATAATCCGCAAAGCTCGCGAGCAGCAGCGCCGGCGCCATGGCGAGCGAGGTGCCGATCATGCAGCCCACCATGATACCGAAGCCTTGCGCCTGCGCCGCGCGCGCCAGCGCCAGCGCCTCGCTGAGCCCGCCGGCCTTGTCGAGCTTGATGTTGACCAGCTGATAACGGCCGGCGAGGCGCGCCAAATCGGCGCGCGTGTGGCAAGCCTCGTCGGCGCAAAGCGGGATGACGAAGGCGCGCCCGGCGAGGGCATCGTCGGCGGCGGCCGGCAAGGGCTGCTCCACCAGCTCGACCCCAAGCGCGGCCAGCGCCGGCAGAAATTCGTCGAGCATAGCCGCCTGCCAGCCCTCGTTGGCATCGACGATGAGGCGTGAGTTCGGCGCGTTGTCGCGCACCGCGCGCACGCGCGCGAGATCGCCGGCGCCGCTCACCTTGAGCTTCAGCAGCGGGCGCGCGGCGTTGGCTGCGGCGGCCACGGCCATGTTCTCGGGCGTATCCAGGCTCAGCGTCATGGCGGTAAGCGCCGCTTCGGGTGGCGCCAGCCCGGCAAGCTGCCAGACCGGCACACCCGCCTGCTTGGCTTCTAGGTCCCACAGCGCGCAATCGAGCGCGTTGCGCGCCGCGCCCGGCGGCAAGGCCTCTTGCAACGCGGCGCGCGCCATGCCCGCCTCGAAGGCCGGGCGGACACTCTCGATCTGAGCGCTGACGCTATCGACGCTTTCGCCATAGCGCGGATAGGGCACGCATTCGCCGCGACCGCGCGCCGCGCCGTCGGCGATCTCAGCGACCACCACCGCGGCCTCGCGGCGCGCGCCGCGGGAGATCCGGAAGGTGTCGCGCAGCGGCCAAGCCTCGCGCCGGAGCTCGAGGCGGCGCATGCTCAACCCACACGGTCGGCGATGGCGGCGACGCCCGTGCGCACCGGATCGACACAAGGCAATGCGAACGCGCGGCCGGTCTTTTCGAGCAGGCGCAGCGCCTCGTCCTCGCCCAGCGCCTGGGTGTTGATGCTGAGGCCGGCGCAGGCGGCGGCGGGATTGGTCAGCCGCGCCGCCGCCAAATTGGCCTCGAGCGCTTGCTCGAGCCCGGGCAGG
>JAUVWK010000101.1 GCA_030604165.1 Alphaproteobacteria bacterium
GATTGAAATGGGAAGCCCATGAGCGATATCAGCGAAATCAGCTATCGAGGCCTGCCCTGGCCGGTGCGTGACGATATCGCCGCCGCGCAGCGCCGGGCTTGGGAGCGATTGAGTCGGCCCGGCACCTGGTTGACGGGGGCGGAGCGGATCGCCGTCGCGGCGGAAGCCCGAAACGCCCACGCATGCGCCCTCTGCCGGGAACGCAAAGAAGCCCTCTCGCCCTATGCCGTCGCGGGCAGCCACGACCATTTGGGCGGATTGCCGGAATTGGACGTGGAGCAAATCCATCGCATCTGCACCGATCCGGGCCGCCTCAGCCGGGCCTGGTACCGGGGCCTCCGCGAGGGCGGCATGGTGGAGGAACGCTATGTGGAAACCGTCGGTGTGATCGCCACGGTGGTGGCGATCGATAGCTTCACCAAAGGTCTGGGATTGGATTCCTGGCCCTTGCCGGCAGCGCGGCCGGGCGAGCCTTCACGCCGACGCCCCGCCGCCCGGCGCCAGATGGCTTGGGTCTCGACGCTCTCGCCCGCGGACGCCCTGGGCACGGCGGACGAAGATATTTACGGCGGCGCGCTCGAGGTAGGCAATGTCGTGCAGGCCATGAGTCTGGTGCCGGCGGAGGTAAAAGGCTTTTTCGACATCTGCGCTCAGCAATATCTGACGGGCGCCCAGATGGGTGATTTTGAAAACGAATTTCGCGCCATTAGCCATGCCCAGATCGAGTTGGTCGCGGGCCGGGTGTCCGCCCTGAACCAGTGCTTCTACTGAACGACCAGCCATGCGCAGGTGCTCCGTGCGAGCGGCCAACATGATGGTAGGGATTACGACCTCTCGGTGATGACCGGGGGCGATGCTTCTGGGGCCGGCGGCGGCATCGCCAATGGCGCAATGCTGCTTCGCTTTGCCACGGCGGTGCTGGCGGACGACGCGGGCGAATTGGCGGCGGCGCGGGCGGCTATCGCAAACACCATGGGCGGTGCGGCACTGACCGATACGGCCGCCGTGGCGGCCCTGTTCGACGCCATCGACCGGGTTGCCGACGCCACGGGTATCCCCCTGGAGGAGCATAAGGCGGCGGCGACGGCGGACTTCCGTTCCACCATCGGCATCGACGACTTCGCCGCTGCTGCCGAAAAGGGTAGCGGCCGATAGACGGCCCATCCCGCCCTCGCCGACGGATCGCATTCTCGATGGCAATGACCGAACCCCGCCCGTCTGTTGCGAGGGCCGCGTTCTGGATGAGCGGCACGGTGCTCTCCTTCGCGCTCATGGGCGTGGCCGGCCGCGAGCTGAGCGGCGAGTTCACCACCTTCCAGATCCTGTTTTGGCGCAGTCTGGTGGGCAGTTTCATCGTCGTCGCGCTGCTCGCGCAGCAGGGCTGGCACCATGCCTTGACGCGCCGGCCGGTGGCCCAGGTCGCGCGCAACGCGATTCATTTCGCCGCCGCCTATGGCTGGTTCTACGGCCTCGGGTTCATCTCGCTGGCCGAGGTCTTCGCGCTCGAATTCACGACCCCGATCTGGACCGCCGTTTTGGCTGCCCTGTTCCTCAAGGAGCGCATCACCCCGCTGCGCGCCGGGGCCATTGCGCTCGGTTTCGTCGGTATCCTGGCGATCACCCGGCCGGGCCTGCAGGCGATCCATCCGGCGAGCCTCGCCGTGCTTGGCGCCGCGCTCGGCTATGCCGCCTCGAACGTGCTGGTCAAGAGCTTGAGCGCTACGGACTCGCCCTTGACCATCATCTTTTACATGACCCTGCTGCAACTGCCGCTCGGTTTCGGCCTCTCGGTGGCGGATTGGGTTTGGCCGAGCGCCGCGGCCTGGCCCTGGCTTGTCGTCGTCGGCGTCACCGGCCTCGTCGCCCACTACTGCTTGGTGCGCGCCTTTCGCCACGCCGACACCTCGCTCGTGGTGCCGCTCGATTTCCTGCGCCTGCCCTTGATCGCGGTGCTTGGCTTTCTGGTCTACGGCGAAGCCTTCGACCCCTGGATTCTGGGCGGCGCGGCGTTGGTATTTTGCGGCACCTTCCTCAATCTTCGCTTTGCCCGCCGGGGGCTGCCGCCCGCGTAGACCTTGCGCCGCCGACGCAATAGCCCGGCCCGATTAGCGGCGTCTCGCCCGTTGGCTCGTAACGCAGCGCCGCCCAGCCCGTGCCGCCACGCTGAATCAGGCTGATCGTCGTGGTCGGAAAGCGCCAACTATATTGGCTCATGGCGCTGCCCGAGGCGAAGCAAGCGTCCCAGACGTAGTGCGCGGGGCCGTAGCCGAGGCCGAGCTCCCAGGCGAGCCGTTCGGCCTGCGCCGTGGCGCCGCTCTCGATTTCGACGGCGACGACGCGCTTGTCCGCGTCCTCGCACAGCCAGGCCTGCCAGGTCTCGTCGAGGATCTCGGTGGGCACGGCATATTTGAAATAACAATTGGAGATCTGCGTGCGGGTTTGCTGATGGATTCGGGCGTCGTCGAACAAAGCCAGCGCGTCGTCCAGCGCCATGCCCCAGCGCACGCCGCGCCAGCCCTTCACGTCCGTGGGCCCGCGCCCGCCGAGCGCGGCCATGGCGCGGCCGAGCCCGGCGCGCCCGGCCGCTTCGGCTCCGCCGGGTCGGCCGGCGAGGCTGAGCCCGAGGGTTCGTTCGTAAGCCGCCAGCGCCGCCATGGCGTCTTCGTAGCGGCCCAGCCCGTTGAGCGCCACGCCCTGCCGGAACAGGGCCTCGCCGCGCGCGGCATTGCCGCGCTCAAGCGCCGCGCGGCCCTCGTCGCGCGGGCCGGCGGTTGCGCCAGGCGCCAGGCCGACGGCCAGCAACAGCATGCAGCACACGGCCGCCACCATGGTGAGCCGGCAAGGCGCGCGCGCTCCGCCGACCGAGGCCGTCAAGCGCTCTAGCGCCGGCCACAACAATGCGCAGTTGCTCGGGGTGGTCATCTTGTATCGCTTGATCTATTGCATGACGGGTTCTCGTCAACCTCGAACAATGCGTTCTAACCCTTTGACGCAACCGATTTTTCACTGTTCATGATAGACCTCGGATTCGGTGGGACGGGAAGCCTTGCCGCGTGCGGCGGCGGCTCTCCGCGGCAATCGAGTATTGGAGTCGGTCCCTGCGCTGTTGTATAAAGTATTCAAAGATCTTCTGAGCAACGCACTCAGTCGACTAACCAACGATAATGGGGAGATCAGATGAAAATCAAATTTGCGCTAAAAGCGTTTTTGGCCGCCGCTGTAATTATGTCGGCCTATACCATCGCGGCGCCTGCGTCTGCCGACGAAGACCCTGTCGTGGTGGGCTTTATCGGGTCCTTCGATTCCGATGTCGGCAAGAGCACTTTGCGGGGCGCCGAGATCGCCATCGAGGAACTGAACGAGGCCGGCGGAGTCTTGGGCGGGCGCCAGATCAAACTGGTCAAGGCCGACACCCGGGAAGACGTCGCCGAAGGCATCAAGGCGTACGAATACCTCAACGAAGTGGAGAAGGTCGATTTCATCGTTTCGGGGAGTATCGACGACGTTTCGCTTGGCTGGCTCCCGCGTATGACCGAGTACAGGACCCCGACGCTCGATACCTGGACCTCGTTTATCGGCATCATCGACAAGGTCGTGGAGGATTACGACAAGTACAAGATGTACTTCATGAACGTCGCTAACGATTATGCCCTGGCGATGCTGTACGTCGATTTCGGCAAGGACATTCTGGCCAAGAAGATGCAGTGGAAGACGGTCGTCGTCTTGCAGGAAGACACGGCGTTCGGCGGCGGCGTCTTCGAGTTGATCGACCAATTGCTGGCGCCGGAGGCGAAAATCGAGATCGTCGATCACATCGTCTACGACGTCAACACCGTCGATTTCGCGCCGATCTACAGCAAAGCCGTGCAAGCGACGCCGGACTTCATCTACCTGATCTCCTCGGTGAGGAGCCAGGTGCCATCCTCTCAGTACGTCAAGCTGCAGGTGCCCTTGCCGATGACCGGTATCAACGTGGCCGCGCTCGGCATGGAGTTTTGGGGCGACACCGGCGGCATGGGCGGCGGGCTTTCCACGCTCAGTCCGATTCCCTCGATCGGGATCGACATGGATGACCGCAGCAAGGCGATGCTGGCGAAGTACCAGGCCAAGCACGGCGACAACCGTCCTGTCGTGCCCCACTTCAATGGCTTCAACGCCTATTTCGGCATCTACAACGCCTTCGCCGCGGCGGAGCGTGCCGGCGGCTTCGCGCCCTTGGACAAGTGGGTGACGGAGATGGAAAACTCGGACACCAAGATCTACAAGGACGGAGAGCTCTGGCTGCGTTACGCCTACTGGAAGCCGGGCGAGATCGAGCCCCGGACCGAGCGGGAATACACCCACAATATCAAGTTCGACATTACGCCGCCGTATGAAGACGGCGCGCCGTCGATGGTGGTTATCCAGTGGTACACCGACGGCTCGGTGAAAGTCGTCTATCCGGAGAAATATGCCAACGGCGATTTCTCAGTGCCGCCGTGGGTGAAATAAGCATTGGACGGACCGCAAGGTGACGCCTTCATAAGCGCCAGGTCCACGCCGTCATATGTGAAAATCGGGGAGCGGAGGTGTGTTTAAACCTTTGCTCCCTTTTTTTTGTGCCGTTCTGCGGTGCCGCTCCTTGGTATAGGTCGGACCGCGCTGGAAAACTGCCGTGTTGAGCCAAATTCTTATCCAGGGATTCTTGTTGAGCGGCCTCTATGGGCTCCTCGCGGTGGGCTTCACGATGATCTTCAGCGTGGGGCGCGTCCTCAATCTGGCCTTCGGCGCCAACATCATGATCGGGGGCTATGTCTACTTTGCCTTGGCCCAGGAAGCGGCCCTGCCGAAGCTGCCGAGTTTCATCGGCGCCGTGCTGGCGGGGGTCGCGTTCGGCGTCGTTACCTACCTGATTCTGGTTCGGCGCTTCCGCGACGACCCCATCGCGGTCGAAATCTCGACCCTGATTCTGGCGGTGGTCATGCAGGCCCTGATCGTGATGATCTTTTCGCCGGCGCCGCGGTCGATGTGGCCGCTCCTACCGGGCGTCGCGCACATCTACGGCGTGGCGGTCTCGCTCAACATTGTGCTGGCGACGGTGGTGAGCTGGGTGGTCCTGGGGGGACTGCTGGTGTTTGTGCACAAAACCCACCTCGGCCGCGCCATTCGGGCGGTCTCCATGGACCCCAAGGGGGCCACGATATCGGGCATCGACCCGCGGCAGATCAGTCTCGTGACCTGGGGGTTGTCCGGGGCGCTTGGCGCCATGGCCGGCGTGTTCTTGGCGACCTATACCCAGCTCGACCCGGGCATGTGGGTATTTCCGCTCATCACCGCCGTGGCCGTGGTCATCGTCGGCGGCATCGGCAGCATTATTGGCAGTCTGATCGCCGCGCACATCATCGGCTTCATGGAAACCATCACGACCACGGTGATTGCAGCGGAACTGCGCGGCGTGTTCACGATGCTGCTGATCATCATTGTTCTGCTGGTCGTGCCGAAGGGTCTGTTCGGGCGAGAGGAAATCTGAGGCGCGGACATGGGCGTGTTGGTCTCGTTGCGTTGGTGGCTGGTGTTCGGGGTCGGGATGTGCCTGTTGCCGCTCGTCGTCTCGACAGGCACCTTGCGCATCCTGGTGTTCGCCCAGTTCCTGGCGATCTTCGCGATGAGCTGGGACATCCTCTCGGGCCGCACCGGCTACATCAGTTTCGGCCATCCCTTCCTGATCGGCATCGCCGGCTATACCACCGCCATGCTCACCTATCATCTGGGCGTGCCGCTTTACTTCAGCATTCCCGCCGCCGTTGTCGCGACCATGATCGGCAGCATCTTTTTTTTCATCCCCGCGCTGAGGACCCGCGGCACCTACTTCGCCGTCGTGACGCTGGCCTTCATGGAAGTGCTGTACCACCTCATGCAGGTGGTGCAGCCGAAGCTGACCGGGGGCACGCGGGGGCTCTCCGGTTTGCCCACGATCATCCTGGGCGCGGTGCCGAATTATTACCTCTCGTTTGGCGTCATGTTCGTCATCGGGGTCGGCTTGTGGCTGCTGATCAGGACCCGGCTCGGCACCGCGCTGAGCACGATACGGATGGACGAGGACGCCGCGCGGAGCTCGGGCCTCAATACCACCAAGTTGAAGCTGTTCGCCTTCATGCTGAGCGCCTTCGTGGCGGGCATCGGCGGCGCCTTGTACACCCATTACCTTGGCTCGATCGCGCCCCGGGGTATCTTCGATATCAGTTTCCTGTTTTCGATTCTGATCGCGGCTTTGATCGGCGGCGCGGGGACCATCGTCGGCCCCATCATGGGGGCTTATTTCCTCACCTTGTTGCTGGAGTTTCTACGCCCCTACCTGCCGGGGCCGGAGCGCTACCTGATTTACGGCGCCATCACTCTGCTCGCCTACTATTACGCGCCCAAGGGCTTTCACAACATCTTCGGTTTGCTGTGGCAGCGCCTCGGCGCGCTCGGCCGGCGGGAATGAGGCCGGGAATAACGCCATGACCGACCTGCTCGAAGTGCGCGACCTAACCAAGCGGTTCGGCGGTCTCACGGCCGTCCGAAACCTGGGCTTCAGCGTTTCCGAGGGCGAATCGCTCGGCTTGATCGGACCCAACGGCGCGGGCAAGACGACCGTCTTCAATCTGATCATGAGCGAGCTGCGGCAGGATTCGGGCGAGCTGTTTTTCCAAGGCAGGGAAATCAGCAAATACCCGACCCACGCCCGGGTCAAGCTGGGCATCGCCCGCACCTATCAGGTGCCGCGGCCCTTCGGCGAGATGACCGTCACCGAAAATATCCGGATGGGCATGATGCCGGACGATCTTTGGCAAATGCTGACCAAAGGCCCCCAGCACGACGCCGAGCGGGACATCGGAAAAGATGTCGGGTTCAGCGAGCGCGAGGTTGCCATGTATCCCGGCGAGCTTTCCATGGGCAATCTCAGAAAGCTCGAGCTGGCCCGGACCATCGCGGCCGAGCCCAAGCTGCTGCTCCTCGACGAGGTCTTCGCCGGCCTCACGGTGGGCGAGATCGCGCAGATCTCCGAGCTGCTGGTCGAGAAGCGTAAACAGGGGCTGACCTACATCATGGTGAGCCACGATCTGCGCGCGCTGGCGCCCTTGGTGGACCGCGTCGTGGTGATGTCCTTTGGCGCCATCATCGCCGAGGGAACCTTCAAGGAGGTCATCGCGGACAAAAAAGTCCGAGAAGCCTATTTGGGACAGTAAGCGAAGCCATGGCCCTGCTCGAAATAACCGATCTCGAAGTCTTTTACGGCAAGGCCCGCTCCTTGCACGGCGTTTCGCTCGAGGTCGGCGCGGGCAAGATCGTTGCCATCATCGGCCCCAACGGCGCCGGCAAGTCTACCCTGCTCGATTCCATCGTCGGGTTGACCAAACGCACCGGGCGGATCGTCTTCGACGGCACCGACCTGAGCCGCATGAGGGCGCCGCAAATCGTCAGTCTCGGCATCGGCTATGCGCCGGAGCGCGGCAATCTGTTTCCCTTCATGGGGGTGAAGGAAAATCTCCTGGTGGGCGCCTACCGGGCCCGCAAGGAGATCGATAAAAACTTGCGCATGGTGTTCGATCTCTTCCCCGTGCTCGAAGAGCGCCGCAACCAGGAGACCCGGACCCAAAGCGGCGGCGAGCGGCAGATGGTGTCGTTGGGCCGGGCCCTGATGTCGAGCCCCAAGCTGCTTTTGGTCGACGAGCCCACCATGGGTCTGGCGCCGCGCGTCTGCCTCGATATCGCGGCGGCGCTGCGCGACCTCAACGCGCGTCTGGGCCTGACCATCGTCATCACCGAACAAAACGTCAATTTCGCCATGAACCTGGCGCAAGAGGTCTATCTGCTGGAAACCGGCCGCATCAGGCTGAAGGGCACGCCCGACGAGCTGCGCCACGAGAAATACATCGTCGAAACCTATTTCGGCGCCTGACCGGCCGGCCCTGATCCCGACCGCGCAGCGTTCACGGGCCGATCAAAGGTTCGTGCCGTGGCGCCGTTCCCGCTAGCCATGGCGCGCGGGAACGGGTTACGAAACCATGTGGCAACGCTCATCGATGAAAGCCGGGGCCCCTGATGGTCAGCCATCGCGGCACCGCAATCCTGCTCGCCGCGGCGCTCCTGCTCGCTGCGGCGCTGTGGAGTTGCCCGCTGGCGTCGGCGCGGGCGGTGGAGCTGCTGAGCGCCGAGGCCGCGCGCGTGGACGGGCGCTATAGCGCCCATGTCGAGATGCGCGTCCATGCGCCGGCGGCACGGGTGCGGGCGTTTCTGACCGATTACGACCACCTCGACCGCCTCAACGGCGCGATCGTCGAAAGCACGCTGTTGGCGCGGATCGACGCCACCCGCGTGCGCGTGCGCATCCGGGCGCGCACCTGCTTCCTCTTCATCATTTGCTTCACCAAGACCCAGATCCAAGAAGCGCGCGAGGGGCCCACGGCGATCCATGCCACGATCTTAAGCGAGGGCAGCGATTTCAAATCCGGTTGGGTGCGCTGGGAGATCACGCCCGAGCAGGGCCAAACGCGGGTGCGCTTCGACACCGAGATGGAGCCGGATTTCTGGCTCCCGCCCTTGATCGGCCCCGGGCTGGTCAAGCGCACGTTGGTCGCTGAGGCGATCGAGACCATGACAACCATCGAGGCCCTGGCCGGAACGCCCGCGGGCCCGAAGCGTGCGCCGCCCAAAGCGCCGCGACGTTAGCGCCCGTTCATCGCGCGTGGCTTCGCGCCGGCGCCGATCCGCGGTGACAATTTCGCCCGCCAAGAGCTTCATTGCCCGACC
>JAUVWK010000031.1 GCA_030604165.1 Alphaproteobacteria bacterium
GAGCTTTGCCGTCGGCCTCGCGATCTATCACGTCGTCTTCCGCTTCATGTATCGCCAGCCCGCTTTCGAGGTCAACGTCATCATCGCGACCGTCGGGCTTGCCCTCTTTTTGGAGCAGCTCGTGCTGCTGATCTATGGCGCTTATCCGTTCCTGCAGCCGTTCGCGATCGGCGGGGGCTTCTCCATTTCGAGAGTGCACGTGCCCTATCAGAACGTGCTGATACTGGTGATGTCGATCGCCGTGATGCTGGTCGTCGCTTGGCTGCTTGCCAGGACGCGCCTTGGGCGGGCGATTCGGGCCACGGCGCTCGACCGCGACGCGGCGCAGCTCATGGGCGTGGCGGTGGGCCGCGTCTTCGCCCAGGTCATGGGCATCGCTGGCGTCGTGGCGGCGATCTCCGGCGTCATGCTGAGCTCGATCACGACGCTCTCCCCGACGATGGGCTACGATCCGATGCTCAAGGCGTTCATCATCTGCGTCATCGCGGGACTCGGCAACGTGCCGGGTTCGCTGATCGCGGCCTTCGCGCTCGGCTTGATCGAGGCCGCGGTTCAGTTCGTGTTCGGCGTTCGCTTCGGCTTTCCGGCGCTGCTTTTCCTCGTCATCGTGGCGCTGATTTGGCGACCCTATGGCATCTTCGGCCGTCGGGTGGTGCGGCGCGTATGATGAGCATCGGCGCAAATTGGCGGCGCGATCTCGCGTTTGGCGTCATTCTGTTGGCGGTTGCGGCCGCGATCCCGCTCTTGGGCCCGTCGCGCTATTACATGGGCCAGCTGACGATGTTTTTCATCTGGGCGACGGTCGTCTCGCAGTGGAACCTCGTGTTCGGCGTGGCGGGTATTTTCTCGCTCGCGCAGATGGCGATCTTCGCTTTCGGCGGCTTTGCGACGGGCATGCTGGGGCTTTACCTCGGCTGGTCGCTTTGGGCCGCGTTGCCGGTCGCCGCCCTCGGCGCCATCGTGTTCAGTATCCTGATCGGGCTCGCCTGCCTGCGTTTGCGCGGCGCCTATGTCGCGCTTCTCACGCTCGCCATCTCGCAGGTGATGCTGCTCCTCATCGAAACCGACACCGCCTGCTTTACCATGGAAGGCGTCACCTGCCGAAATTTCACCGGTGGCTCGCGCGGGCTCTACGGGTTCGGCGATTTCGGTTTTCGCGAGCTGCTCGGCCGCAAGGACTACGTGAAGGGTGACTATTACCTGTCTCTCGTCCTGCTGGTGCTCGCCACCGGCTTCTCCTTCGTGATTATCCGCAGCCCGCTCGGCTTCGCCTTTCGCGCCTTGCGCGACAATCCGGAATACGGCGTAAGCCGTGGCCTCAACCGCTTCAAATACCAATTGCTGGTGTTTGCGATGTCGGCGTTTTTCACCGGGCTCGCCGGTGGCGTTTTCGCCGGTCATTTTCGCGTGATGGGCGCCAACTCGCTTTACCTGCCATTGTTGCTTTTCTTGGTGTCGATGATGGTGGTGGGGGGGCTCGGGCGCGCTTGGGGGCCGATTCTCGGCGCCGGCCTCGTCATGATTGCCGATGAAGGCATGAAGGACTTCGTCGAGATCCGAAATTTGGGCTACGGCGCGCTCATCATCATTTTCGTCGTCCTGCTACCCCAGGGCGTGGCAGGCACGATCGAGCAGGTCTGGGCGCGCGGCAAGCGATGGCTCGGTGGCCCGCGCGGGAGCCGCCGTTCGGAACCGGAGGGATAGCGCGCCGGCGCCGCTTGAACGGAAACCGCTCTATATTTTTTGCAGGGCGTCGATAACGTCGAGCACGGCCGGCCCCAGCACGACGATGAGGAGCGCCGGCAGGATGAATAGGATCAACGGCACCGTCATGGTCGCCGGCAGCCGCGCCGCCTTCTCCTCGGCCCGCATCAGCCGCTCGTTGCGCAGCTCGGACGCCACCACGCGCAGCGCCTGGGCCAGCGGCGTGCCGAACCGCTCCGATTGCTCGAGCGTGCTTGCCAGGCTCTGCACCGCGCTGAGGTCGACCCGCTGGCCGAGGTTTTCGAGCGCCATTTTGCGATCCGGCAGGATGCCGAGCTCGAACGTCGTGAAGTCGAGCTCGTCGGCCAGCTCCGGCGCCATCTGACGGATCTCCCGGGCCACGCGTTGGAGCGCGGCATCCAGGCTGAGGCCGGCCTCGACGCAGATCACGATGAGGTCGAGCGCGTCGGGCAGGGCCTTGCGAATCTTGGCCTTGCGCTTGGTGACGGCGCGCCGCACGTAGAGGTCGGGTAGGTAGCTGCCGGTCAGGACCGTGAGCAGAACCGCGAACAGGCGCCCGATATCCGGCAGCTCGTATACCGGCGCCAGGTAGAATGCCACCACCGCCGCGCCGCCGAAGGCGAACGGCGTGACCAGTTTGGCGAACAGATACGCGACCAGCGCGTCCTTGTTGCGGTATCCGGCCTTGCCCAACTGGACCGAATATTTGTTGGTTTGGCGGCCGCGCAACAGGCGGGAGATTTCGACCACGCGCCGCATCATGTCGAGCGCGCTCTGTTTTTGACGCGCCCGGTCGGTATTGACTTCCTGTTGCTGCCTAGAACCGGCGCGGGAGACCATCCTGATCCGTGCGCTCAGTCGGTTGTTGGAAAACATGCCGGAGGTGACCGTGACGCCCAAGCCCAGTACCGTGAGCCCGGCCAAAAGGACGATCACGTCCTCGAGGCTCATTCCGAAGGGTAGCAATTCCTGGAGCGTCATATCTCGAACCTCGACATTTTCATCATGACCAGCATCCCGAGCACCATGCCGCCGAGGCCGATTCCGATCAGGATCATGCCGCGCGGGTCGGTGAACAGCTTCATGACGTAATCGGTGCTGACGAAGTAGAGCATCGCTATGACGAAGATCGGCAGGCTACCGATGATCTTGGTGCTGGCGCGCGCCTCCGAAGAGAGGGCCTTGACCTTGGATTTCACCTGCCGGCGCCGGCGCAGGATATCCGACAAGTTGCTCAGCGATTCGGCCAGGTTGCCGCCGGTCTCGCGTTGCACCGACAGGCTGACCACGAGGAAGTTGAAGTCCGGAAGATTGACGCGGCGCGCGACATCCCACAGCGCCTTGTCCATCGTCTCGCCCAGCCGAACGCTATCCGTGGCCTGCCGGAACGCTTCGCCCAGGGGGTCGGCGATGTTGCCGCCGACGGCGTTGATCGCCTCGGTCACCGACAGTCCCGACTTCATGCTGCGCACCATCAGGTCGATGGCATCGGGAAGCAGCTCGACGAAGCGCCGCTTGCGGGCCGCGATGGCGCGTTTGAGGGCATAATGCGGCAGCGTGAGGCCGGCTGCGGTGCCAACCAGGATAGCGATGATCGGCGACATGGAGAGGATCAGGCCCGCCACCGCCGCCACTACCGCGCCCAGCGCCGCGCTGATCACGACATAGCGAGAGACCGATATTTTCTTGCCGCTCAACTCCAGGCGCCGCTCCAGGGCATTGCGGCTCGGCACCATGTTGCGAACCATTTTGTCCCTGCGCTTCTTTTGCCGCGCCTCCGCCTTGCGGCGAATGCTCTCATAGGCCGATTTCGGAGCGCTCTCGCCACCATGTCCCCGGCTGACTTTATCGAGCCTTTGCTTGAGGCGCTTGCGCCACTTTCCGCGCATGAGGTCGAGCGCCAGAACCAAGCTGGCGATGACGGCGAATACGCCGATGAAGAGCAGCAGGGTCGAGACGTCGAACTGGCCATCGATCAGCATCGCACGGCCTCCAAAAGCATTTTTTCCAGCCCGTAATATTCGGCTCGGTCCAGGAACCGCGGACGAATACCGGAGCAGACGAACTTTCCCTTTAGCTTGCCGTCGCTCGCCTCGCCCTCGTACTCGAAGCGGAAGAGGTCCTGGGTGGTCACGATGCCGCTTTCCATGCCGACGACCTCGAGCACGTGGACAACGCGGCGCATCCCGTCGCGCATGCGCGAGACCTGCACGATGAGCTGGACCGCCTTGGCGATTTGCGACCGGACTGACATTTCGAACAGATTGACGTTGGCCATGGCGACCATGTTTTCCAGCCGGATCAAGGCATCGCGCGGGCTGTTGGCGTGGACCGTGCACATGGAGCCGTCATGGCCCGTGTTCATGGCCTGCAACATTTCCAGCACCTCGGCGCCGCGCACCTCGCCGAGAATGATGCGGTCGGGGCGCATGCGTAGCGAGTTGCGCAACAGATCGCGCATCGTGACCTCGCCTTGGCCCTCCAGATTGGGTACCCGAGTTTCCAGGCGAACGACATGCGGTTGTTGTAGCCGCAGCTCGGCGGTGTCCTCGATGGTGACGATGCGCTCGCCGCCATCGACCATTTGCGACAGCGAATTCAGGACCGTGGTCTTGCCCGATCCGGTACCGCCCGAGACCAAGATGTTGAGCCGGCAGCGCGCGGCGACCTTGAGCAGCGTGGCCAAGCTTTCGGAAAGGTTGCCTTGCTTGGCCATGAGATCCAGGGAAATCGATTTCTTGTTGAATTTCCGGATCGAGACGGTGGTTCCGTCCAGGGCCAAGGGCGGGGCGACGATATTGACGCGGCTGCCGTCCTCGAGACGGGCGTCGACCAAGGGCGACGATTCGTCGAGGCGCCGACCGACCCGGGTGACGATGCGGGTGGCGACATTCATCAGGTGGGCATCGTCGCGGAAGCAGACATCGACCGGCTCGAGCTTGCCGTCGCGCTCGATGTAAACTTGATCCGGTCCGTTGACCAAGATGTCGGTGATCGTCTCGTCGGCCAGCAGCGGTTCGAGCGGCCCGAGACCGAGCATGTCGTCGAGCAGCAGCTTGACGAGTTCGCGTTGCTCGTTCTGATTGAGCGGAAGATCCTGCTCCACGACGATCTCGCCGACGATATCGCCGATTTGCACGGCCAATTCGTCGGTCGGGAGGCGGGCCGCGACCGATGGGTCGATGCGTTCCAACAAGACGGGGCGGACGCGGCCTTTCGCGGTTTCGATCCGGCCCATGGCTCGCGGCGGCACCGGTTTGACGGCCGCCGGGCGCTCGGGCCTCGCCTGTTGGCCGGATTGCAATCCCTTGAGGAGCGCCACGATCAGATCGCGCTGCTCCGGCAGGCTAAGCACCAGTCCGTCGTTTGCCAGGACCTCGGCGACGATCTCGCTGATCTGACGGGCGAGCTCCTGGCGCGGGGTCGCGGTGGGGTCGCCGGCGATGCGCTCGGCGAGGATCGGCTCGACCCGTCTGCGCGCCACATCGACCCGCGTTGCGCCGGCGGCCTGCGTCTCGCGATCCTGCGTCTCGGACGAGAGACACCGTGCCGCCTCGGCGGTTTGGCCCGTGTCGCCGCGCGATCGGCTCTCGGAGCCGGGCCCGTCACTCGATCGTTGATGATCCATCTCGATCCTCACCGTTTGGCTTTGCGCCAGGCGGATTTGCCTTGGGCCGTGTCGGTTCCGGTCAGGCGTGCGCCGAGTTGCCGGAGCGCTTTGATTGCCTTGCTGGTGCGGGCGATCCGCGCCATGGGCTCGCCGACATTGACGCTTTTGGCCGCCGCCTTGGCGTCGAGCGGCACGACCAGGTCGACCCGATTCTCGAGCGCGCGCTCGAAATTGGCCTTGGAGATCTGGCCTTTTCCGCCGGCCTCGGCGCGATTGACGACGACGCTGACGCGGGCCTTCGGCGCTGCCTGTTTGCAGAAATCGACCAGCCGAACCGTGTCGCGCACGCCGGCGAGCGAAAACTCGGAGACGACCACGACCTCGCTCGCTTCGCCGAGCACGACGTCGCGTTCGCGTGTGGTTCGCGGCAGGTCGACCACGACATCGTCGAAGCGGCTGCGCAGGTGGTCCAGCAGCGTCGTGAGCGCCAAGGGGTCGCAGTTCACCGCGGCCTCCAGCGGCGCTTGCGCGCCGAGCACGTACAAGCTTTCGCTTTTCTTGACCGTCGCCCGGTCGATGAGCAGATCGTCGAGGCGCTCGGGCACCTCCAGCGCCTCGTGCAGCCCACTGTACGGCTCGACATCGAGGGCGAGGGCGAGGGTACCGAATTCGAAATCGAAATCGACCAAGACCACCCGGTGATCCAGCTCATGGGCCATCAGCCAGGCGCTGTTGACCGCCACCGTGCTGGCGCCGACTCCGCCACGCGCACCCATGACCACGGTCACGCGCCCTGAACGGGCTTCGTTCGCCGGTACGGGGCTTGCCGTCTCGTTTTTCTCGATGGCGCGGCGGAGATCGTCGGCCGTGACCGGCTTGACCAAATATTCCCGGACGCCCGCGGCCATGAGCTCGCGATAGAGCGCCACGTCGTTGACCGTTCCGAGAGCGATCACCGAGCGGTCGCTCCCCACCAGCTCCATCAGGGCGCGGATATCGGTCGTCGGATCCGCCGACGCCGACATGTCGACCACCAGGACGCGCGGCGCCGGAGCGACCGTGAAGGTGCGAACCGCGGCCGCGATGCCGCCCTCGTGCACCGTCGAGGCCGGCCAGCCGCGCACGGCGGCGGCACGAGCGACGGAGTCGCGAGTGTCGCTATCTTCGGTGAAGGCGGCGAACGCCTCGCCCGTGTCGGGGTTCGATTGGACGTCGTCCGCGCTATCGGAAACCGCGAGCCTTAGCGTGGGTTGCGCAGTCATTTGGCACCTCCAGTGGATCCGCTCGCCATGCCGACGCTGGATTGCGCGGCGCCTGTCGTTCGACGCGGGGCCGGCAGCAGGCCGGCACGATAGGCGCGGACGCTGCGGGCGGCGCGTGCGCCGTCCGCCGGCCCCATGGCGCTGCCGCGCACCAGGTCTCGCGGGTCGGCGACCATTAGGCCGAGGTTGGTCGCGGTAGCGCAGCCGAAGTTGGTTGACGGCAAGTTGGTGTAATCGCCGATTCCCGGTTTGCGCATGTCGGGGCAGTCGGGCAGCGTGACGACATAGCGTCCGACGATCACGCTGACGCTATCGGGATCGGTGCGTGGCCCGGCCGCCTTTTCGCGCTCCGGGTCGGCCGGCAAGCGTTCGGTGGCGAAGCCGAGCCGTGCCAGATGCGCATGGGTCGTGGCCTCGCGGCGGGCAGCCAAGCCGTTCCGAACGTTAGGCCGGTCGGCATCGATGAAGAGCCGTGCCGCGTCGTCGGCTTCGACGGAGCGGAGGAAGTTGGCGAGCCGCTGGTGTTCACCCGCCTCGACCATCGGCGTGCCGGGCACGAATTGTACCTCGTGGCTAAGCACGATCCATTCCACGGTGTTGACCTTCTGGGCGGTCGGCGAGGGCCAATAGTCGGGCGGCATGGCGCAGGCCGCGAGCAGGAGAAGGGCAGGCACCATCAGCGCGGCGCGGATTGCCCGGAACGGTGAGAAAGTTGTGTCGCGCATGATCGCCTCCATTAATCGAGCATGAAGCCAACCGGACCGGCCAAGCGCACATCTTCCTCGTCAGAAGAGGATGCGGCGTCGCGGTCGGGCGAGGCTTCGCCATAGGTGCGCCCACGCAGCAGGCGGTCGGCGTCGGTCGGCGGGATCAACCCGTCGGTCGGCAAGGCGAGCTGTCTGGCCGACACCGGACGCACGATGTAGGGCGTGATGATGATCACCAGCTCGCTCTCGTTCTGGCGATAGGTATCCGAACGGAAGAGCTGGCCGAGCACCGGCAGGTCGCCGAGGCCAGGGAGCTTGGAGATGTTCTGATTCACGTTGTTCTTCAGCAGCCCGGCGATGGCGAGGCTTTGGCCGCTACCCAGCTCGACCGTGGTATCGGCGCGCCGCGTGGTCAGGGCCGGGATCGCGAAACCGTTGATGTTGATGGAGCCGGCCATGGTCAGCTCGCTTACCTCGGGGTTGACCCGTAGGCTGATGCGACCCCCCTCGAGAATCACGGGCGTGAACACGAGCTGCACGCCGAATTTCTTGAATTCGATGGTGACCGAGCCGTTTTCCTGGGGCACCGGGATCGGGAACTCGCCGCCGGCCAGGAAACTGCCTGATTCGCCGGACACCGCCGTCAGGTTCGGTTCGGCCAAGATCGACAGGACGCCTTCGTCGGCGAGTGCATCGATCAGCCCATTGACGTCATAATTGCCGTTGCTGGCGCCGCCGAAGATGCTGTTGGAGCCGCCGCTGCGGGTGAGAAAGCTGCCCGCGGCCATGACCGGATTGCCGGTGGCCAGGCCGAAGATGAAGCTGCCGCTGGAAAACACCGCATCCCAGTTGAAGCCGAGCTTCTTGACCGCGCTACGGGACACTTCGGCGATGCGCACGCGCAAGTCGACCTGATTGGGGGCATTGACACGCATCTGGTTGATCACGCCGTTCTTTTCCGTGGCGAACCGGGCCACGAGCTGGCGCAAATCCTCGGCCGCGGAGGCGGAGCCGACGGTGCCGGTCAAGAGCAGGGTACCGTTGACCGATTCGACGTCGACGACCGCGTTGGGCACCACCTTTTGCATGGCCTCGCGCAGCGCGGTGAGATTGTGACGCACCGTAATGCGAAGGTCCGCCAGGATATTGTCGCCGTCGTCCACGGCATACATCGTGGTCTGGCCAGGACGCTTGGCGTAGACGTAGATGAGCATCGGCGACTTGAGCTGGACGTCCGCGATCTCGGGATCGGCGAGAAACACGGTGCTGGTCGGGCGGTCCAGGCGTACCAGCTGGCCCTTGTGGACCTCCAGATCGAGCGCCGTGCCTTCGGTCTCGACGATCTCGACCGCGTGGGCCGTGACGCTCAGCCCGAGCGCGATGAACGTCGCGAGCGCCAAGAGTAGGAGGGTTCGGTATATCGGGTTGCCAATGGTCATGGGACAGGTTCCTTTGGCGGTGCGGTCTATTCGGCGGCGCTTGGGGTGGCCGAGACGCCGGATTTGGAGAAGGTCAACACGTGCGATTCGGAGCCACGCACCACGTGGACCGAACGCTGGGTCTTCTGCTTTACGATCTTGGGCGGGTTCAGAACCGCGCTCAGTTCGTTGTCGAGCGTGAAGCTCGGGCTTTCGGCCGCGCTCCGCGTTTCGTCGCCGGCGTTCCTCAGGCTACGCAGGCTGAGCGAGACCCGGCCGATCTCGGTGGCCATGGAAATCATCTCGGCCTGTTTCGCGGTAACCTCGAGGGTCGCCGTCTTGGCCAAGCCGGGCTTGTCTTCCGGATGGTCGGTGCGTTGATCGACGGCCAGAATGCGAATGTTCTTGAGCACCGTTTCGCTGGCGCGGCGCGCCAATCCCTCGTCGCCGTCGCGGCGGCTGAAGGTATGGGTGAGAATCACGTCGACCCGATCGCCCGGAAAGATCAAGCCGGCGATGCCGGAAGCCGCGTTGACCGGCACCGAGACGGCGCGCATGTCGGACTCGAGCATCGCCGCCAGAAAGCCGCGTTCGCCGGCCTTGACCACGCGCTCTTCCGTGACCGGCTGGCCCGGCGCGATGCCCTTGCGCACCACGGAGCCGGCGAAACCTTCGGCGCTGACCTCGCCTTTGATCACGTAGCTCGACGCCAGGCTTTCATCGGGCCAGGCCTGCCAGCGCATATCGCTGGGTTCGAGCATCAAGCCGGCCGGCAGGTTGTGTTTTGCCACCAGCACATGCGGCAACGGGTCGGTCTGCGCGGCCGCGGCAACGGCGACGGCCGGAGCGCGTTGGGCATTGAGCCAGCCGCGCGTGAAGTAGGCCGTAACGACCGCCGCGACGAGGGCGAAAACCAGGAGTCCAATGGTGCGGATATTCATCGTTTTCTCTCCGCGCTCGGGTGATTCACTTGATCAGCAACATCACAGCCACGTAGAGGCCGCCCACGGCGATGGCGACGCCGTAGGGCAGGGGCTGTGTTTTCGGTAAGGTGCGAGTCTCGCCGGCAGCCAGGCGACTGACGCTCGCCAGCGTATGGTGCCGTGTCTCGGTCAGGCGAAGCCGGGCCAGAAGAGCCAGTGCCAGCACGCCGCCCGTGATTGCCGTGACCGCCAGATAGGGCACGGCGAGCACCGGCCCGGCCCAAAGGGCGCAGGCGCCGAGCAGCTTGACGTCGCCGCCGCCGACAATGCGAAAGACGAACAGAGCGGCGCTGAGCGCAAACAGGATGGCGCCGACCGCGAGGCCGCCGAGCCAATCCACGCCATGCGGGCTGGCGCCGACATGGACGACATAGAGCAGCGCGATCGCCGCGCAAAGCCAGTTGGGGATGAGATAATGGCGGACATCGCTCACCGACGCCCAAATCAGGAGCGCGATGAAGGCCGCAATCGCGATGGGATCAATCGCTGCTGGAAACCACATGATGTCTGCCTTGCCATTCACACGCTGTTGAAATTCTCTGGTTCGAAATCTGCTAAACGAATGCTCTCGTTAGGCTTGGGTAGGAGACCGGACGGACGCTTTTTTTTGGGCGGAATAATTGCCGTTTATTGCTTTTGTCGTGCCGTCCGGTTTCCCGTTCCGACTGGCGATATACGCCTGTCGTGGCGACTTAGCCGGTGGTGGTGGTGTCGGTATCGGTGGAGCTTCCGGTATCGACGCCCTCTAGCGTCGAGCCGACGTCCTCGAACATGGTGTTCAGGGCGCCGCCGAGCGCGGTGGCGCCGCCGATAATGGCAACACCGATCAAGGCGGCGATTAGGCCATACTCGATGGCGGTCGCGCCCGATCGATTCTTAGAGAGTCTGCGAAGAGTCCTCAGGAGCATGATGACCATGGGTTCGTCCTATCGGTCGTTGCGGTTACCGGCCGGTTGGTCCGGTTCGTCTCGATATGGGTGGACTCTACTTTTGCTCCTTCGTGGCGCTACATCTCCTGGGAAAGGTTAGGTGACTTAGGCGGAGTACCTCAAAGGTGGAGAGGGGCGCGGGCGAGACGCGCCGACGCCTCGAAATATTGCCGGCGCGGTCTAGGCAAAGGGGTGAAAACGCCCGGTATCCGGGGCTTTCGTGGGGTTTTCGGAGGCTCGCCGACCCACGGACAGGGCCCACGATGAGCCCCTGGCGCTTAACCATAAGATCGGATCGAGCCCGGAAGGGCCCTGTTCGGCCGCCATGGCGGGCCCGCGTGCAAGCCGCGAATTCATACCAAGGGATAGGTTGGCGCGAGCCCTGCCACGTTCGGGGAGCTGCTTACCACCACACTGGAGAAAGGGGAGTGGGCTGGAGCCGTTCGGATCGAAACCACACTTATTGTGATGATTCCAAATTCGATCACGCGAATTTCGGATCCAAAGGGATACTAGTGGATTCCATCCACTAGGCGGTCAAAAGATCTCCATGGTGGAGGCACCCTCGAGCTGAATCGGCTCAAGGGCCAGGAAGTTGGCCAGGAAGAAATCATAGCGATAGCCGACCGTGACCGAGACCAGGCTGCCGGACCAGTTGTTCGGGCTCCAATTCACCGCCACCGAGAGATCTTCCGGGTCCATTCCGGCGGTGCGGCTGTTCACGTAGTCGGCGATATCGGTCGCGGTGGCCGGGACGTCGGCGTCGGCGCCGCGCACGATCGCGTAGCGAACCGCCTCGGCCGCCGCGTGCTCGACGCTCGAGGCCATCCACATCATGCGGCCGAAGTCGATGATGCCGAACAGGGCCACGATCAGGAGCGGCGCGACCAAGGCGAACTCGACCGCCGTCCCGCCGCGGCGGTCCGGAAGCAAGGGGAGGCGTTGTAGAAATTCGCGCACCATGTCTCGATTGCTCCCGCGGTTGCTAGCGCACGCGCATCGTGCTGGTCGAGGTCACCGAGACCGGCGACGAGACGCCCGGATAGGTGAAGTACATCTCCACTTCATCCTGCGCCGTGACTTCGACGAAAAGCGGCGCATAGTTGCCGTCCGCGCAGGAAATCGTGCAAACCACCTCGCCTTCGCCGGCGCAGCTGCAATATGACCGCGCCGTGATATCGATCAGTCCGTCCGCGTCCGCCGCGTCCGCGCGGGCCGCCTGGACCATGCCGTCTGTGTCGTAGGCGGAGGTTTGGCTTTGCACCCCATATTGCACACCGGCGCGCGCCACTTGGGTCAGTTGAGCTTTCTCGAGGCCAATGCGGCCGAAATCCACCGCGCCGAGGGCGAGCAGCACCAGCACCGTCGTCAGGACCGCAAACTCGATGGCGGCGGCGCCTCTCGTGCAGCGCCGGAGCTCGCGGATAGCCGTTAGCCCGAAACGCAAATCGCGCCGACTGTGGCGCAGCGGACCGGCGGCCTGTCGCGCCGTTCGGCTGGGGCGAGGAAGCGCTGTGCCGGGCATGGTCATCACTCCACGAGCACCGCCGAGATCAACAGCGGGTTGACCACCGCGGGCGTCCCGTCGAGGTTGCTCAGGTTGCTGTCTCCGGTGAACTTGACCTGGCGGGCCACCAACATGGTGGCGTTGCCGCTGGTCGTCGCGCCGCCCGCGAAGTTGATCTCCTGGTTCGGGAAATAGAGGATTCCCTCGAGTTCCATCGTCGCGCCGCCGGTGACATGGTGGGTGATATTCGAGGGCGCGTCCTGATCCTGATAGAAGAGGATGCCGTCGCCATTGGCGAAATAGCCGTCCGTAGGGGCGCTGAGCGAGACCTCCGCGCCGCCTTCGAAATTGATGCGGGCGCCGGAGCCGGCGTCCTCGGTGATGAAGAAGGTCACGTCGGTGCCGCTGGCGCTGCTGTTGCCGGCCACCTTGAAGCCGCCGCCGTCGATGACATAGAGCCCGGGGGAGAAGGTGACGTTGCCGCCGGATACCACTTCGATGCCGCCGCAATAGACACCGGGACTCAAGGTCGTGACGTCGCCGTTGCCGATGCGAACCTTAGCGTTGTGGTCGCAGGGTCCGACGCTCGGCTCTTCGAGCGTGGCAAATGGGTCGTCGACCGGGTTGGCGCCCTCGACCGCGCCTTCGCTGGTTTCGATGCAGTCGCCGCTCATGCCACCGACCACCATGACCTTGGTGGCGGTGAGGCAGGAGTTGCGGCCGCTCTCGGTCAGCGCCCCGTCGTCGCTGGAGTTGACGCCCACCGCGCAGGCCAACGTAACCTCGGCCCCGCCTGATACCATGATGGCACCGGACGCCGTCGGATCCAGGGCCGAGACGCAGGTTTCGATGTCGCGGACCATCGCCACGGCGTGCGCGCTGATGGTGAACGGCTCAGCGACGAACAGGCCGGAGAAAAGGGTCGGCGCCGCCCGCTCCATTACCACTTCGACAGCGTCGGCATTGCCGGCAAAGGCGCCATAAAGCGGCGGCTGATTGATCTGCAGCACGTCGCCGGTGCTCGGATCGTAGCCATTGGCCGTCGCGGTCAGCGCGACGGCGTCGTACATTTCGTCACCGTTTCCCGTGCGCTGCATTTCCAAGGCCGCGGCCAAGGCGCCGGAATCGACGACGGTTTGCACGATCCGTTTGTTGGCGTACCAGACGTTCCCGTCGACGGCCAGGCCGACGAAACCGAGCAGCAAGGGAAGCGAGATCGCGGTCAGCAGCAGAACAGCGCCAGAGCGGTCCCCGCCGAGCCGCGAAAGAAAATGAGGTAGACGAATTTTCATGTTCCTGACCGTCCCGTCAGCGGGCAGGTGCAAGGTTGTGCCGCGAGGCCGGCCGCGACATCGAGTCGGTGTCACGGCGCTGCGTTTCGCCCACGGTTTGGGCAGTTCTCCTTGGGCACGTCGTCCTCGTCATCGCCAAATCCGCTGAATGCCTTATTGTTTATTCTTGCTTTGGCTTCTAGCAATTCGAGACTCTACGGAGCATCTTTCGATAGCAAAGCGCTCGTCGGAAGGAGTAGACAGTTTTATTGTGGTAATCATATTGGTGGAATAGTCACGTTAGCGGGATGTTCCTATCTCCAATTCGTTTCCCGATTCGCGCTGACGCGCGGCCTTGTTCGGATGGCCTCGATCGGCCATCGGCCTCGGCGACGTACGGTTGCTCAGGGTTGCCGGCGCTTGGCGCCCGATGGGGGGCTCGAATCGGGGTCTTTCGATACCGCCCGCCCGGCC
>JAUVWK010000305.1 GCA_030604165.1 Alphaproteobacteria bacterium
CGTGGCCGCCAGCGGCCGGTCGATCACATGGCCCGAGACATTGGCGCGAATGCCGGCGTCTTCGTAGGCCTGGAAGACGGCGCCGATCGACGCCATGCTTTGCAGCGGCGGCTCAAAAATATCATCGGCGACGAAGGTGACGCCGTTCCTGAGGCAATCCATCGCCACGAGGGCGGAGCGCAAATAGATGGTGCGGTTGTCGAGCTCCTCGTCGCCGACCAGCAAATAGGCCAGGGTCATCCACAATTCGAGCGGCAGATTGTCGTAGCGCCCGCGAAACAGCGCTTCCGGCGTGTGGATGTGGGCATTCATAAAGCCGGGCGTGACCAGCTTGTCGTGCCCCTCGATGACGGTCTCGGCGCTCGCCTCGCCCAGCGACGGCGCAATCGCGGCGATGCGATCGCCCTCGATCAGCAGGTCGCCCTGGAACGGTTCGCTGCCGTGCGCCGCGTCCATGCCGATGATGGTGGCGCCCCGGATCAGTATCGACATAGCTTGCTCTCCCCTCTGGGTGGGCTCTCCCCTATGGATGGTCGCCGCCCGGCTCAAGCCGCCGGTAGGACATACGTATCGTCGGCGCGCCAGGAGGCCGACAGTTCTTGCCCCGGCGCAAAATCGAGCGCTTCCAGCTCGTGCTGCGGCTTTTGCACCCGAAAGGTCGCCTCCTGACCGATGTCGAGATAGAGCGTGACCACGGAGCCGATGAACTCCTCGCTGATCAGGCTGCCCGACAGCGTGTTCTCGTGCGCACCTTCGCCGGTCGTGACCGTGATCAGATCCGCGCTGATCACCAGATCCAGCCGGTCTCCCGCCTTGACCTCTCGGCCCGCCGGGCGGGCCGCCCGGAAGACGCCGGAGGGCGTCTCGAGGGCGAAATAATCGCCGTCGAGCCCGCGCACCGTACCCGACAAAATGTTGTTGGTGCCGATGAATTCGGCCACGAAGCGATTGGTCGGCGCGCGATAGACCTCGCGCGGCGTGCCCACCTGCTGGATCAGGCCGTCGTTCATGATCGCCACCCGGCTCGCCATGGCAAAGGCTTCCGACTGATTGTGGGTGACATAGGCGAAGGTGATGCCGAGCTCTTTCTGAAGATGCGTGATCTCGGATTGCATGCGGACCCGCAAATGCGCATCCAGCGCGCTCAGCGGCTCGTCCAGCAGCAAAATCTCGGGCTCGGTGACCAGGGCCCGGGCCAACGCGACCCGTTGCCGCTCGCCGCCCGATAACTGTTTGATATCGCGCTGGGCATAGTCGCCGATGCCCAGCCGCTCCAGCCAATCCATCGCCTTTGCGCGCCGCTTCCGAGCGCTCATGCGCCGCATCTTCAGGCCGAACTCGACATTGCGCAGCACCGAGAGATAGGGAAACAGCGCCAGGCTTTGCCAAACCATGGGCGTATCCCGCTGCCACGGCTTGACCTCGTTCATGACCCGCCCGTGCAGCCGAATCTCGCCCTCGGTCGGCGCCTCCAGGCCGGCGATCATGCGCAGCGTGGTGGTCTTGCCGCAGCCGCTCGGTCCCATCAGCGCCACGAACTCGCCCGCGGCGATGTCGAGGCTGATGCCATCCACCGCGGTGACCTCGCCGAAGCGTTTGACCACGTTATCCAATACGAGCAGCGGTTCCGCCATGGCTACGCCCCCTCGGCCGCGATGCGGCGTGCACCGGGACGACGGGTCAGCAACAAGATCTGCGTCAGGATCACCAGGGTCATGGAGATGGTGAACACGACACTGCCGATGGCGTTGATGCGGGGGCTGACCTGCCCCTGCATCAACATGAGAACACGGACCGGCAGGGTTTCGGTCACGCCGCCGACGAAGAACGCGATCATGAACTCATCGAACGAAACCGCCATGGTCAAGAAGAGCGCCGCGACGATCGAGGGCAAGGTGAAGGGCAGGATGACCCCGCGCATCGCGCGCCAACTGTTGGCACCGAGATTCCATGCCGCGCTTTCCAGGTCGGGGTCCATCTGCGCCAGGCGCAAGCGGATCAGCGCCATCGCGAAAGGGATGCAGAACACGACATGGGCGAAGATCACCGAATAGAGCTCGCCCACCAAGCTGACGCGGCTGAGATACATCAGCATGGTCAGCCCCAGGATCAGCACCGGGATGGTCGGCGGCAAAAGCGCCAACGCCAGATAGAAGCTCTTGCCGAAGAAGCGATAGCGATAATCGGTATAGGCGGCGGCGAAGCCGATGAAGGTCGAGACCAACGCCACGATCACGCCGGCCGTCACGCTGTGGCCAAAGGCGCGGGACACCGGCGCCTCGTTCAGAATCGCCTCGTACCAGATCGTGCTGACGTCGCCCAACGGCAGCGTGGGAAACCTGTGAGGGCTGAACGAGAAGACGAAGCTGATCCCGATCGGCACAAAGATGAAGATCAGCGCGAGCACGAAATAGCCGCGCAACGAATAGGCGATGAGGCGGTCGAGACTCACGCCCGAACCTTCTTGGTGCTCTTGGTGCTATAGGCGAAATAGAGCGCGGTGAAGGCGATGACGATAAGCGTCAACACCATCACCACCGCCACCACGGCGGCGCGCGGCCAGTGATTGCCCTGCTTCACCGTGTCGACGATGAGGATACTCAGCGTCGGCGGTTTGCTGCCGCCCAGCGAGGACGGGCTCACCAGATCACCGAAGCACAGGATGAAGGCGAAGGTGGCGGCCAGGATGAGGCCGATCTTGGCCGAGGGGATGATCACCTGAAACACGGTGCGAATGCGGCCGCAATCGAGATTGTGCGCCGCCTCGATCAAATTTCTGTCGACATTGGACATGCTGAAAAACTGCAGCAGAACGACCAGCGGCAGGGTCAGGGTCAGATAGCCGACAAGAGTGCCGAACAGCGTGTTCAGCATATCGAACGGGCCGAGCCCGACATAGCCGAACGCGGCGTTGAGCAAGCCATTGTCCGAGAGCACCGTTTGCCACGAATAGACCCGCACGAGATAGCTCGTGAAGAACGGCGTGATGAGCAGGAACAGGCCGATGCGCTGGACCGCGGGCGAAGCCTTGAAGGCCAGCGCGAAAGAGGCCGGAAAGGCGAGGATGCTGCAAACCGCGGCGGCGAGCGCGCCATAGCCGAGAGTCCTGAAATAGGTGTCGATGACATAGCCCTTGGAGAACATGCCGACCCAATTGCCGGTATCGAACGCCGGCTCGAGACGAAAGTCCTTGACCGACCAGAAGGTCATCACGATCAGAAACACGAGCGGCGCGACAAAAAA
Source organism: Alphaproteobacteria bacterium (assembly GCA_030604165.1). Lineage (GTDB taxonomy): Bacteria > Pseudomonadota > Alphaproteobacteria > UBA828 > UBA828 > JAUVWK01. The sequence goes on from JAUVWK010000305.1 coordinate 3,244, forward strand.
CATCGCCTGCCACAAAGCGAGCGGCAGGCCCCAGAACAAGGCATAGGAATCGACTTTCCATGCCGAACGCTTCGCCCCCGCGTGGGCTGGCTGGGATGCCGCGACACCGGCCATGCTGGCGCTCTCGAACGGCGTTGGGTCTATGCGACGGCAGAGATGCGAGCGGGCCGCCCGCGATGGGCGGCCCGCCAGACATTAGAGGTTCTTGTACTCGTTCCAGACTTCCGACCATTGGTCGATCGACTGCTGCTCCGGCAATTGACGCAAGGCGATCTTGCCGTCCTTGTACTCGTCCATCACGTTGCGCGCGTCGAAGCGGTGGCGTAAGCGATCGGCCGCGTCGGGATGGCGCTCGTTGAGCAGCTCCCAGCCCTTCTTATTGGGGATGGAGGCGTTGTAGGAAGACTTGATCGCCAACCGCACCTGGCCTTCGGGCGAGGCGAGATACTGGACGAACTTCTTCGCCAGCTCCTTTTTCTTGCTCCCCTTGGTGATGGAGACCGATTCGGTCCACTGGATGCCGCCTTCGTCCGGAATCGTGGTCGTCACGGGAAGGCCGTCGGCGGCAAGAATGATCGAGATCCAGTCGCCGATGCCGGGCATCGCCCAGGCGTCGCCATTGGTCATCGACGTGAACACATCGGCCATGCCGTAGAAACCGCCGACCTGCGGCTTCAGCGAGAACACGGTCTCCTTCAGCTTGGCGAACGCGGCGTCGTCGATATCGAACGGCGACTTGTTGCCGTTATATTGGCTGAGATTGCCCATGGTCGGCAGGTACCAATCGAAATGACCGACCTTTCCGGTGACTTTCGGGTCCCAAAGGATGCTGTAGCTCGAGGCCTCTTTGACACTGATGTGATCGGTGTTGTGAACGATGCCGAGATAGCCGAAATCGACCATCACCGAGTAGAGATCGCCGTCCAGCCAGTGACCCCGCATTTGCTGGAACTCAGGCCAGAAGTCGTCGAACGGATAATCCGCGACATCCAGCGGCTCGATAAATCCGCCGGCGCGCAGCATGGTGATGTATTCGCGGTCGCTCAGGACGACGTCGAAGGTGTCGGGCGCATTCTGGTTGATCAGAGCCAGCATGGCCTCGCCGCCGACATAATCCTTGCCGATGA
>JAUVWK010000076.1 GCA_030604165.1 Alphaproteobacteria bacterium
ACGCGCGCTTCGCGCGCGCCGAGAAGTTTCTGTGGAAGGTGCGGGCCCATCTGCACTCAGTGACCGGGCGGGCGGAGAACCGCTTGACCTTCGACTTACAGCCCGAGATCGCGCGCCGCATGGGCTATGGGGCCCGCGACGGCAACCTCGCCGTCGAGCGTTTCATGAAGCACTATTTTTTGGTCGCGAAAACGGTTGGCGAGCTGACCCGCGTGCTGTGCGCGGCGCTCGAGGCCGAGCGCCTGCAGCCGCCGCCGGGGCACGCGGAAGGCGCCGGCCTCGGCCCGGAAATCGATGGCTTTCGCATCGCCGGCGGTCGCATCGGCCTAGTGCGCGACGAGGTTTTCGAGGAGCGCCCCGCCCGGCTTCTCAAGCTGTTCCGGCTGGCTCAGATCAGGGGCCTCGACATCCACCCCCATGCCCTGCGGCTGGTGCACCAGAACCTTCGCTTGATCGACCAGAACTTACGGGAGGAGCCGGAAGCGAACCGTCATTTAATGGCCGTCTTGACCGACCGGCGCGATCCCGAGACCGCGCTTCGGCGCATGAACGAGGCCGGCGTGCTGGGCCGGTTCGTGCGCGAATTCGGCCGCGTCGTGGCGCAATCCCAGCACGACATGTACCACGTCTATACGGTCGATGAGCATACGATCCGCGCCGTCGGCGTCTTGTGCCAAATCGAGAACGGCCGGCTCAAGGACGAGCTGCCCTTGGCCAGCGAGCTGATACACAAGGTGCTCTCGCGCGAGGCCCTTTATCTGGCGGTGTTTCTGCACGACTTGGCCAAGGGCGGGCGCGGCGACCATTCGCTGCTCGGGGCCCGAATTGCCGCGCGCCTTTGCCCGCGGCTCGGCCTCTCGGACCAGGAAACCGATACCGTGGCCTGGATGGTCTCGCGCCATTTGCTCTTCAGCGAGACCGCCTTCAAGCGCGACGTGAATGACCCGAAGGCGGTGCAGGATTTCGTCGCGGTCATCCAATCGGTGGAACGGCTGCGCCTGCTTCTGGTGCTCACCGCGGCCGATATCCACGCGGTCGGGCCCGGGCGGTGGAACGCCTGGAAGGGCGGCCTGCTGCGCGAGCTTTATCACCGCGCCGAAGAGGTGATCACGGGCGGGCACGAGGCCAAGGCAAAGACAGAGCGGGTGGCGGCTGCAAAGACTGCCTTGCGCGCGACGCTCAAGGATTGGCGGGCGGCCGAGTTCGAGAGCTATGCCAAGCGCTTGCAGCCGCCGTACTGGCTGTCATTCGACCACGATACGCAACTTCGCCACGCCCAGCTGGTGCGCGACGCGGATGGCCGCAAGGCGCCGCTGGCGCTCGATACGCGAGTTGATAATTTCCGCGCGGTCACGGAAATCACCGTCTATGGGCCCGACCATGCCGGCCTGTTCGCGGCGGTGGCCGGTGCGATGGCCGTGGGCGGCGCGAGCATCGTGGACGCGAAGGTGTTTACCACCGACGACGGCATGGCCTTGGACATGTTTTGGGTGCAGGACGCCGACGGCGGCGCCTTCGATGACGATGAAAAACTGGCGCGCACGGTCGGCCTGCTCGAGCAGGCGCTGGCGGGCGAGATCCGTCTCGATAAGGTGTTACGGGCCAAGCGTTCTTTACCCAAGCGCACGGAGGTCTTTCGGGTCGAGCCGCGGGTGCTGATCGACAATCGCGCCAGTCGGCGTTACACGATCGTCGAAATCAACGGCCGGGACCGGCCCGGCCTGCTTTACGATATTACCCGTGGGCTCACGGAGCTCGGGCTCTCCATCGTCACCGCGCTGATCTCCACCTACGGCGAGCGGGCCGTCGATGTGTTTTACGTCAAGGATCGGTTCGGCCTGAAGATCTCCGCCGAGAGCCAGGTGGAGCGTCTGAAGGCTCGTCTGCTGACGGCGCTGACCACCGGGCCGACGCAGGAGCGCGGGGCGCCGGACACGGCGGGCTCGCCGGCCGACGCGGCAGCCGAATAGGCCCCACCGCATCGAGAAACGGTCCGGGCTCGACCGGGGCGCTTCCGCTCGCCGGTAAAATCAACTACACCTTCCGCCATGGCGATGGCTCGCTGGATCGCGACCGTCGGAAGCTTCACCATGGGCTCCCGACTGCTCGGCTTTACTCGCGACATACTGATTGCGGCGATCCTGGGCGCCGGCCCGGTGGCCGATGCCTATTTCGTCGCCTTCAAGATACCGAATTTTCTGCGCCGCCTGTTCGCCGAAGGCGCCTTCAACGCCGGCTTCGTGCCGCAGTTCGCGGGCACGCTGGAGCGCGAAGGCCGCGAATCGGCCAGGTTGTTTGCCGAGGAAGTCCTGGCCGTCTTGCTATGGGCCCTGCTGCTGTTGGTCATCGCGGCACAGATTGCCATGCCCGGGCTGATGTACGTGCTCGCGCCCGGTTTCGCGGACGATCCGGAAAAGTTCGACCTCGCGGTCGAGCTGACCCGGCTGACCTTCCCCTATTTGCTGTTTATTTCGCTGGTATCGCTGCTTGGCGGCATTCTCAACTCGCTCTATCGCTTCGCCGCCGCCGCCGCCACGCCGATCCTGCTCAACCTCTGCCTGATCGCGGCGTTGCTCGGGTTTGCACGCTTCACCGAGACGCCGGGCCACGCCCTCGCCTACGGCATCTCCGCCGCCGGTATCGTGCAGTTCGTCTGGCTTGTGGTCGCTTGCCGCCGCGCCGGCATGGTGCTGCGGCTGCCGCGGCCGCGGCTGACGCCCCGGGTCAAGCGTTTGCTCGTGATCATCGCGCCCGCGGCGCTTGGCGCGGGCGTGGCTCAGGTCAATCTCGTGGTCGACGTGATTATCGCCTCGCTGCTGCCGGAGGGCTCGATCTTGTATCTCTATTACGCCGACCGGGTGAACCAGCTCCCGCTCGGTGTCGTCGGCGTTGCGGTGGGCACGGCGTTGTTGCCGCTGCTGGCGCGCCAGCTCCGCGCGGGCCAAGCGGAGGCCGCCGCCCATAGCCAGAACCGCGCCATCGAGGTTGCCCTCCTGCTCACCGTACCGGCCGGCGCCGCCCTCATGGTCATGGCGGGGCCCGTGATTGCGGTGCTGTTCGAGCGCGGCGCGTTTGACGCCGCGGCGTCTGCGGCGTCCGCCTCGGCGCTGGTCGCCTACGCCGCCGGCCTGCCCGCCTTCGTGCTGATCAAGGTATTGACGCCGGGCTTTTTCGCCCGTGCCGACACCAAAACGCCGGTGCGGATCGCGATCGTCTGCCTGCTCGTCAATGTCGGGCTAAACCTGGCGCTGATGATTCCGTTGGGTCACGTCGGCATCGCGCTGGCGACGACGCTGGCCGGCTGGCTCAACGCCGCCCTCCTCGTCCGCGGCCTCTATCGGCGCGGCTATTTCGCCGCCGATCCGCGACTGCTTCGGCGTCTGCCCCGCATCGTCTTGGCCGCGGCCCTGATGGCCGCCGTGCTGTGGCTCATGGTTTGGCAGCTCGAGAGCATCCTTGCCGGCCCGCTCGAACTCCGGGTCGGTGCGCTGGCGGCACTCATCGTGGCCGGGCTCGCGAGTTATGGCTTATGCGTACGCGTCTTCGGCGCGGCTTATTTCGGCGACCTCAAAAGTCTGACGCGCCGGGGCCCGTCGGAGCCGGGTGAAAACGAGTATTGTCCCCCGCCGCCGCCGGGACCGGCGGGGGTGGGAGCGCGGCTTGACCCGCCTTGGGCGGCACGCCATAACTGCCGCGCCCGCCGGTCCGGCGCGGCGACGCTCGGGCGTCTCTGGAGGAGCACGAGGGCATGAAGCGCGTTTTCTCGGGGGTGCAACCGACCGGCAACCTGCATCTCGGCAATTATCTCGGGGCGATCAAGAACTGGGTCGCCATGCAGGAAGGGTATGACTGCATTTAGTGCATCGTCGATCTGCACGCCATTACGTTGCCGCAGGATCCGGCCGAGCTGCGCGCCAGTACGCGCGAGGTGACGGCGGGCCTGATCGCCGCCGGCATCGATGCCAGCAATTGCATCATTTTCAATCAGAGCCAGGTGGCGGGTCACGCGGAGCTGGCTTGGCTGCTCACCTGCCTGACCCCGCTGGGTTGGCTCAACCGCATGACCCAATTCAAGGAGAAGGCGGGTAAAAACCGCGACAACGCGGTGCTCGGGCTCTATGCCTATCCGGTTCTGATGGCCGCCGACATCCTGCTTTATCAGGCGACGCATGTGCCGGTCGGCAACGATCAGAAACAGCATTTGGAGCTTTCGCGCGACATCGCCGGCGCCTTCAATCACACCTACGGGAGCGACTATTTCCCGTTGCCCGAACCGATTATTCTGGGCGCCGCCGCGCGCGTCATGAGCCTGCGCGACGGTCGCCAAAAAATGAGCAAGTCCGATTCCTCGGAAAATTCGCGCATCAATCTCACCGACGACGACGATACGATCGCGCGCAAGATTCGCAAGGCCAAAACCGATTCCGAGCCGGGCCTGAGCTACGATCCGGAGCGCCGCCCCGAAGCCGCCAATCTGCTCGGCATTTACGCCGCGCTGGCGGGTGAGCCGCTCGATGCCGTGACGGCCCAGTTCGCCGCTTCCGGGTTCGCCGATTTCAAGCGAACGCTGGCCGAATTGGCGGTCGCCAAAGTCGGCCCCATCGGCGCCGAAATGCGTCGGCTCATGGCGGACCAAGGTTACATCGACGGTGTCCTGCGCGACGGTGTCGAGCGGGCCAGCGCGATTGCCGATAAGAACCTGGCCGAGATTCAAGACTTGGTCGGCTTGTTGCGGGCGTAGTTTGAGCGGCTCGTCTGGCTGGCGAGCATTGCATTAGGGCATTTCCCACGCGCGTGGAATCGCACCGGCCCACGCCCCCTCCCGGCCACCCATGGCAGCATATGCTTAGGGTGGCCGGGAGGGCGCGCGGGCCGGTGCCGTTCAATCTTGAAATGCACCGGCAAGGCATTCCACCGCAGCAATCTGCGAGATTTTGCTTGCCCTGACATGCGATGGGGAGCAAAAGCAGGGCCACGTCCGGTCCGCCGACATTCGGTCACACGAGCCTCGCAGAGGGCTTGACCAGGCAACATCGCGCGCATGGAAATCTATCTTCCGATCGCCGAGATATCGACGAACGTCTTTTTGCTGCTCGGGCTAGGCGGCGCGGTCGGCTTTCTCTCCGGCATGTTCGGCATCGGCGGCGGCTTCCTGATGACGCCCTTGCTGATCTTTCTCGGCATCCCGCCAACCGTTGCGGTCGGCACGGGCACCAACCTGATCGTGGCCTCCTCCGTCTCCGGCATGATGGCCCATTGGCGGCGCGGCAATGTGGATTTCCGCATGGGCGGGATCTTTCTGATTGGCGGCGTCGGTGGCGCTTGGCTCGGTGTTTGGTTGTTCAGAGTGCTCAGCGAGGCCGGCCAGATCGATTTGGTGATTTCGCTGTTCTACGTCGTCTTCTTGACCGCCATCGGCGGCCTGATGGGCATCGAAAGTTTTCGCACGACCCTACGCCGCAGGCGCAAGGTGCGGCGCAAGGCCCATCGCCATACCTGGATGCACGGCCTGCCGCTGAAGCTCCGCTTTCGCCGCTCCAAGCTCTATGTCAGCGCGCTACCGCCCGTCGCGATCGGCTTCATGGTCGGCATGCTCGCGTCTTTCATGGGGGTGGGCGGCGGCTTCATCATGGTGCCGGCGATGATCTACATCCTCGGCATGCCGACCGCCGTTGTCGTCGGCACGTCATTGTTCGGCATTGTCGTGGTGAGCGCGATCTCATGCTTCGCGCATGCGCTCAGCAACCAAAATGTCGATGTCATCTTGGCGCTGCTGCTGGCCGTGGGTGGCGTCATCGGAGCCCAGTACGGTAGTAAGCTGGGCGCGAAATTGCGGGCCGAGCATCTGCGCGGTCTGCTTGCCTTGATGGTGCTCACCGTGGGCGCGCGGTTGGCCTACGATCTGGTCATCGAGCCCGACGACCTATTCTCCATCGCCTTGCTGGAACAGTTGCGATGAGACGCCGTTCACCCAGGCTCTCGCGCAAGCTCTCTGTGGCGCTGCTGGCCTTGCTCGGGGTCGCGGTGGCCGGCCTTCTAGCCGCCTCTCCGGGGGCGCGGGCGTTCGAGGAAAATCTCATCGTCGACCTTTCCGCGCACGTCATCGAGATCGATTCCAGCTTCAGCGGCACGTCGATCCTGCTGTTCGGCGCCACCGACGCACCGGGCGACGTAATCGTCGCTGCGCGCGGCCCGGTTGAGCCCACAGTGGTGCGCCGCAAACGCCGCGTCGCCGGCATCTGGATCAACCAAGACGCGGTCGCGTTCGACGCGGTGCCGCGCTACTACGCCGTAGCCGCCTCGCGGCCCCTTGAAGACCTCGGGCTCGAAGATCTTCTGGTCGAGCACAATATCGGCGTCGAGCGGCTGGCGCTCGAGCCGCTCTGGGCCGCGACCGAGGAACCGATCGCGGCGTTTCGCGAGGCGTTGCGACGCATCATGGCGCGCAGCGCGCTTTACCCGACTGAATTGGGCGAGGTCAGGTTTATCGACGACAGCCTGTTTCGGGTGACGCTCAACTTCCCGGCCAACGTGCCGCTCGGCCACTATGAGGCCGAGATATTCCTGATTCAGGATGGCCGGATGACAGAGCTGAAAACCACGACCCTCGAGATCCGCAAAAGTGGGCTTTCGGCGGAATTATTTGGCTTCGCCAACCAGAGCCCCGCCTTGTACGGCCTGATTGCCATCGCGGCGGCGTTGGTGGCAGGATGGGTCGGTAGCTTGGTGTTCCGGAAGGTGTGAAGGAAATGACCGGATGAGCGCTGAGGCGGAAACCGAGCGAGGCGCGCATGTCGCCGGGCATGTTACCTTTTTGGTCGGTGTCGCGCCTGACGCTCACTCGCAGGTAGCCGCGCGTTTCGCCGCGCTTAGAGCGCAGAATTCGGGCGGCAGGGTGGCGCTGTTGCATGTGGTTCAGCCGCCCGACTTTCAGCATTGGGCCGCGGTCGGGGATCTCATGCGCGAGGAGACCAAGGCAGAGGCCATGCGGCTGCTTCAGGATATCGCGGACGAGGTGGTCAAGGTCACCGCGACGCAGCCCCGGCTGCACGTGCGTGAGGGGCGCATTGGCGACGAGATCCTCAAGCACGTGGCGGATGATCCCACTATCGATCTGCGAGTGGTCGGCGCCGCCCCGCCCGATCAAGGACATGGCTCGCTGGTCTCTTGGCTTGCCGGCCAACTCGCGGGGCAACTTCATATCCCGCTGGTCGTCGTGCCGGGCAACTTGACCGACCGACAGCTGCAGGATCTGACCTGAGCCTGCCCGCCGGCGACTGAGATCGGCAACGGCCGGGCGATACGGCCGTGGCGGAGCCTGATCGTATTCTGTTTGTTCTTTTCTTGCCTACCTCCTTGGAGACCCGCTCATACCCCCAAATACGCCAGGCTTAAGCTTGATCTAAAGGCGCCTCTGGGTCACATTCAGGCGGTCGCCTTAAGACATTTTTAAGCACGCAACCAGCTCGCGGCCGGAGGTGTTGACCGAATGTTTATCCAAACCGAGCAGACCCCTAATCCTGCCACGCTGAAGTTTCTTCCTGGTCAAGTGGTGCTCGAGCAAGGCACGGCTGACTTCCGAGATGCCGCTAGCGCGGGGCACTCGCCGCTCGCCGTGCGGCTGTTTCAGCTCGATGAGGTCGAGGGGGTCTTCTATGGCGGGGACTTTATCTCGGTAACCAAGGCCGACGACGCCGATTGGCACAATCTCAAGCCGGTCATTCTCGGCGTCATCATGGAGCACTTTGTTTCCGGTGCGCCATTGCTCGTCGAGCCCGAGGATGCCGCCGGCGCAGCCGATATGGACGGCGGGCCCGACGCCGAAATCGTCGAGCAGATCAAGGAGCTTTTGGATACGCGGGTGCGGCCGGCCGTCGCGATGGACGGTGGCGACATCGTGTTTCGAGGCTTCAGCAACGGTGTCGTGATGCTTCAGCTTCAGGGCGCGTGCCAGGGCTGCCCAAGCTCGACGGCGACCCTGAAGATCGGCATCGAGAACATGCTCAAGCATTACATCCCGGAGGTGGTCGAGGTTCGCGCGGTCTAAACCGCGCGCGCATTGACCAAAAGGGAGACGTGAACGTGCCCAAGGGACGCGGTTCCGACAGGCGTGCCGCTGCCGCGCAAACCGGGCAGCCGACGGCCGCTCCTCGCCCGGATCGTAGCGACGACGCAAAACCACGCGTCATCGATTGGAACCCCTGGGCTCGCGCGCGGCGCGCGGCGCCACCGCTCGCCGTGGTCGGGCTTGCGGCGGCAGCGCTTTATGCGGTCGTGCTGACCGGCCCGCACCAATTCCTGTCGCACGATGCGCCGTCCGCGCTTTCTACCGTGGCCGAGTCGCAATTGCCGACGTCTTTCGCGCTGCCGTACCTGGGCGCGCTGCCGTCCCCGGGCGCGCTGCCGTCCCCGGACCACCAGCCTTACCATGCCGAAGCCGAGCCCGCGGTGGCGGTCGAGGCGCCCATTGCCGTCGAAGCGGCCGTCGTGGTCGAGGCGCCCGTTGCGGTCGAGATAACTATGGCGGTCGAGGCGCCCGTTGCCGTCGAAGCAGCCGTCGTGGCCGAGACAACTGTGGTGGCCGCAGCGCCCGTTGCCGTCGAAGCGCCCGTCGTGACCGAGGTCCCAGTGACGGCAGAGCCTCCCGTCGCTGCCGAGACACCGGTTATGGCCGAAGCGGCCGATACGCCCGAGGCCGCCACGGCAATTGTGGCGACGGTCGCCTTAGCCCTGCCGGAGAGGCTCCCTGAGAGCGCATACTCGGTGTGGCGGCTTCGCGCCGTGCGTTCTTACGGCATCGAGTCGCTGGGCGGCATCACGCTGCCGATCGTGGAAAATCGGGTGCAACAGCTGTTCGACACAACGCTGGAGGGCGCTCCGGTGCGGAGTGTGGCGGCGCTCAGCGCGCATTTCGATGGCCTGCAATACCGGCTAAGCAAGGTGCGCGTTGGCGGCGATTTGGTGCCCCGGCACTATCTTGTGAAGCTGCCGCCGGATATCGCCGAGATCGATTCCGTCGACGTGCGCAAGCGATTTTTTATCAAGGCGGTCCTGCCGGTCGTCTTGCGCGTCAACGAAGATATTCTCGCCGAGCGCGACCGCCTCAAGCAGCTTCGCGCCCAAGCGGAGTCAGGCGCTACCCTCGACCAGGCCGATGTCGCGTGGCTTACGAGCGTCGCCCGCCGCTACGGATGCAAGCGTTATGACTGGGAGGAGCTGTTACGTCGCGTCGACATGATTCCGCCCTCGCTCGCGATCGCTCAGGCCGCCACGGAATCGGGCTGGGGCACCTCCCGCTTTGCCCTCGAAGGCAATGCACTGTTTGGCGAGCATACGAACGATCCCAAGCAAGGCATGGCGCCGATAGGCAGTAAATCGCCCGCTAAGTTCCATGTCCGCGCCTTTCCGAACCTGCTCGAGAACGTTCGTTCCTATGCCCATAACTTGAACCAGCATCGCGCCTATCCGGAGTTTCGCGCCCAGCGCGCCAAGCTACGCGCGGCGAACAAACGACTGGACGGCCACGCCTTGGCCGGTGGCCTCGAGCTCTACTCGGAGCGTGGGCTCGTCTATATCAAGCTGCTGCGGCGCATCATTGGAGCCAACGACCTGTCGTATCTCGACGATGCGCGCCTCCCGGTTGGGATTTGGACGCAGGTGGACGAGCGCACGGTGGAGCGGCGGTCCTAGGGCAGATTCATCGACCCGGACTTGCTCCAGCGTAATTCTAGGTTGAACGGCTCCAGCCCGCGCCTCAGCGCTGCCTCGGAACGAGGTATTGTACGCCGAGCCAACGCCAGCGGTTGTCGGGGCCAGGCATCGTACAGTTGATACGGGCGCGGCCGGGCGGGAACGGCTCGGCCATGCGGACTTCGATGCGTCGTTCACCCAAGCGTTCGATCTCGGCGGAGCCTTGTCCCGAGGCGAAGCAGGCCAACTGCCTAACGCGCTCCAGCGGTTCCGCAAGGGTGAAACCGAACATCGGCGGATTCTGCGTTAGCA
>JAUVWK010000260.1 GCA_030604165.1 Alphaproteobacteria bacterium
CGGCGAGGGCAAGCGCAGGGGCCAACAGGCCCGCGAGCACGAGCGGCAGAAAGAATCCGCGCATGGCCCAGCCTAGCAGAACGCCGCGGCCTGGGTAAGTCCGCGCGGCCCTCCCCTTCTCAAAGCGCGCCCGATGGGGCAGGCTATGGGCGGGTTGGCGCCGACCAAGCGGCGACGGGCGGGTTGGCGCCGTCCAAGCGGCCGACGGCGCGAGGGACGAGAAGGATACGCCCGTCATGCAATACACCCTCTTCATTCGGGGCCAATACCCGCAAGGCGAGGATATGGTGGCGCGTTTCGCCGACCTCACCGAGCAGGCGCGCCTTGCCGACCGGCTCGGTTTTACCGGTATCGCGGCCGGTATGCATTACGGCGCCCATCCGCTGCAGATGCTGCAGCAAATCCCTTTCCTTTGCCGTCTCATGGCGGAGGCGCCGCGGGTCCGCGTGATCCCCGGCATCGTCTTGCTCTCGCTGCACAAGCCGCTGGATATCGCCGAGCAGCTCGCCACGCTCGATGTCATGTCGGGCGGCCGCCTGGTGTTCGGCGCCGGCCTCGGTTACCGCGAGGTCGAATATAAGGGCTTCGGCACCACGCAAGGCGAGCGGGTGCAACGGCTGGAGGAGAACCTCGAGGCGGTGGTGCGGCTTTGGACCGAAGAGAATGTGACCATGCGGGGCTCGCACTTCGAGCTCGACAACGTCACCCTTTCCGTCAAGCCGGTGCAAAAGCCCCGCCCGCCGATCTGGTTCGGCGCCAATGCCGATGCCGCCGTGCGCCGGGCGGCGCGGCTCGGCGACACCTGGTTCATCAACCCACATCAGCGCATGGACACCATCGAGCGCCAGCTCGCGATCTACCGGGCGGCGCTCGACGAGCTCGGCAAGCCGTTTCCCGACGAGCTGCCCTTGATGCGCGAGCTCTTTGTCGCCGAAACTCGCGACGAGGCGATTCGCCTCGCCCGGCCCTATCTCGAGCGAAAGTACAAGGCCTATCACGACTGGGGCCAGGACAAGGCGATGCCCGCGGGCGACGACGATCTTTCGCTGCCGTTCGAGGACTTGATGGCCGGCAGATTTCTGTTCGGCTCGCCCGACCAGGTCGCCGAGCAGATCGTCGATTACAACCAACGCCTCGGCGTCAACAGCCTGGTGGTGGGGCTGCAATGGCTCGGCATGCCGCAACGCCAGGTGCTCGACGCCATGCAGCTGTTCGCCGAAGCGGTGATGCCGCGGGTCGCCGAGGCGATCTAGTGTAATTCCAGATTGAACGGCTCCGGCCCGCTCCCCCTCCCGCGTTCGAGATTGGCTGCCCGCTGGCGGCGGTGCCCCGTTGGGGCCCGGCACTCCCCCAAAGAGCCATTTCAAACCGAAGGATTGGCCCTAGGGTCGAGGCTTGTCCTGAACTCCGAAATAACAGAACAATCAAAGACAAATGATTGAAAACATAAGAAAAAATTCGAACCTCAGAAATCTGCGCGGGTTGCCCGGAGACGATGCCGGGACCGCCGCCCTGCAATACGCGCTGGTCGGCGCCATCGTCTTCGGCGCGATTATCGTTGCCGTCGGCTATTTCGGCGGCTTCGTCGGCGACACCTTCGAGCGCGTGGAAAGCACCATCGAGACCGAGCAGATCACGCCTGTGGGGGCGTCTGGCGTGCTCGATGAGGCGATGATGGCTCCGCGGGCTATCGGGCTGACGTCAGACTCCCTGGCGCTCGCTTAGCGCAGTTCCCGCTGGTGTGGCATCGCGCCAGGCCGCTCAGTCGTCGTCGGGCTCTTCGCTGACCGGGGCGTGCTCGAGCACGTAATCGTAGAGCTCGTCATAGAGCCGCGCGCGGCTCTTGCCGAACAGCGGATCCTCACTGTCTGAGAACGCCTGCCCGATCTCGTCCCAATCCCGCGTCTTCAGCGCCGTCTCGGCAAGCGGTAGAATTTCGGTCTCCTCGCTTTCCATATGGCGGCGCTCGAAGGTGAGATAGGCGTCCGCCGCCTGGCGGAAGCGGTCGACGCTGCGCGGATCGCGCCAAAAGGCGTCGAGCGATTCTCGCAGCTGCGCCAAAAGCGCGCGCCCCTCGGTATGTTCCCGAATCAGCCGATCCAGCGTCGCCGCGCATTCGGGCCGCCGCTGGCGCAGCATCTTGAACAGGTGCTGCTCTTCCTTGGGATGATGGTAGGTCGCGGCGAAGGAATCCAAATATTCGAGGATGGTGAACAGCAGGCTGGAATGCGGCCGCCAGCCGCCGCGGGAGACCTCGACGGACAGCGCCCGCAGGCAGGTAAGCACACTGCCGATCCGGGTGTGTTCGCGCCGAATGATATCGAGGGCCTGGGTCATGCATTCTATCCGAGGTGATGATGCCGCCTTGACGCGATCTCCCGCAAGCACCGAATACACCGGCGCCATCCGCCCGACGGGGCCGCGGGCCGCGCCCACGCGCGTCAGTCCGCCTGCTCCGGCGGATCGTCGAATGTTGCGGGTTTTTGCTTGCCCAGCCGGCGCCAATATTCTTCCGGAATTAGTGCCGGTTTCTTATAAAAATACCAGCGGCACGGCTTGCGCTCGTCGGGCTCATAGCCGGTTACCCAAAGCGGATAGCCGCCCCACTCGATTGGCAAGATCTCGTTCACCGCGCAGTGCACGCAGTAGTACGGCACGTCCTTGCGGCTCCAAGACCACTCGTGCGCTTGCTTGGTCTTGCCGAAATTGTAGGGCGGGCCGAGGCGCGACGGCGTGTTGTCCACGGGATCGCCGCGGCGCATGCGCCCGCCGCTGCCGCAGGGGTCCATCACGATGGTGAACTTCTCGTCGTCCTCCGTAACGTCGAGCTCGCCGTCCTGTTTGGGGCCCGAGCGGTGGGCGCGCATCATCTCGGCCGTGAGCTGGACCTGCCGTTCCACCGACAGGCTCCGAAACGCCTTCCAGGTGCGTCGCAGCATCCAGGTCTCCTGGGTGGCGCGAAGCATGGCATAGACCTCGCTCTCGCCGAATTTCTCGCCGATCTTGCTGAGCAAATCCCAAACCCAATCGCAATAGAGATCGTGCAGCGACTTGGTCTCTTCGAAGGTAAGCGCCGCCAGCCGCTTGGCCTCGTCCGTGCGCCCGGCGTCGATTGCCTCGGCCACCAACGCGCTGGTCGGTTTGCCGAGGTCCTCGGGCCGGTCGGTGCGAAGCAGCCGTCCGGCGAAATCGCTGAGCTTGAGCATGCCAATCTCCCGTGGCTCGCGCGGTGTCAGATCTTGCGCGCGTGGCCTTCCCAGAACGGCTCGCGCACCTTGCGCTTGAGCACCTTGCCGACGCCGCTGCGCGGCAGCTCGTCCCAAAACTCGACCGTCTTGGGCGCCTTGTAGGCGGCGAGCTTATCCTTGCAGATCGCGATCACCTCGTCTTCGCCGAGCGTGGCGCCCGGCTTCAATTCAACCACCGCCTTGACCGCCTCGCCCCATTTTTCGTCGGGCACGCCGATCACCGCGCAGTCCTGCACCGCCGGATGGCTCCAGATCACCCGTTCGATCTCGATCGGAAAGACGTTGAGGCCGCCGGAGATGATCATGTCTTTCTTGCGGTCGACGATATAGATGAAGCCGTCCTCGTCCTTGTAGCCGATATCGCCGGTGTGGTGCCAACCGTGGGCTCCCATCTCTTCGGTTGCTTCCGGGTCGCCATAATAGCCGAGCGAGACCAGCGTGCCACGCACCACGATCTCGCCCCATTCGCCGACCGGCATGAGGTTGCCGTCGTCGTCCATCATCTCGACCTGGACGAACACCGGCGGCCGGCCGCAACTCAACAGGCGGTGCGCCTTGGCCGGATCGCTCAGCGCCTCCAGATGGTCTTCCGGCGTCAATATGCCGATCGTGCAGGGGCACTCGGCCTGCCCGTAGATTTGCGCCATGACGGGGCCGAATAGGGCGATGGCCTGCTTCACCTTGTCCGCCGACATGGGCGCGCCGCCATAGACGAAATAATCCATCGACGAGAAGTCGAATTCCGCGGCCCTGGGGTGGGCCAGCATCATGTAGATCACGGTGGGCGGCAGGAAGGTGTGGGTGACCTTGTGTTTGTGCATTGCCTCCATCACCGACAACGGGTCGGCCTTGGCGATGCATACGGTGGTGCCGCCGAAGGCCATGGCCGGCCAGGCGAAGATGCCGGCGCCATGCGACATCGCCGAGGCGACCAGATGCACCGGCGGCTTCTTGATCGGCAGATGGGCATAGATATTGGCGCACCAGGCCTCCCAGATCAGGTTGGACCACATGGCGCCCTTGGGTTGGCCCGTGGTGCCGCCGGAGGTGAAGTGGCTGATCACCCGGTCGGGCAGGTCGGGCAACTCGGGCGCCGGCCCCTCGAAGCCGTCGATGAACTGATCGAACGACGGATTGCTCGCGCCGGGCTTGTCCAGGCAGATCACATGTTTGAGCTTGGCGCACGCCGCCTGGATGCGCGCGATCGCGGGCTCGAAGGTGCTGTGATAGAACAGCCACTCGGCGTCTCGGTTGTTGATGACGTAGATGTTTTCGTCCACCGAGGCCAGCGCCGCGAGGCCGACCCAGATACCGCCGGCACGCGCCGCGCCGATCCAGGCCTCGAAGGCGCAAGCCGCGTTGGGGCTGAGGATGGCGACCGCCTGCCCGGGCTTCAGACCGCCGGCGAGCAACGCCTTGGCGGTGCGGTGGCTTTTCTCGGCCACCTCGCGATAACTGTATTCGCCGGTTTGGTCGATCAGGCAGGCGCGGTCGGGAAAATAACGTCGCCCCCGCTCGAAATAGTCGATGACGCGCATGCCTGGTCTCCCACTGTCTTCTTGTCGCGC
>JAUVWK010000160.1 GCA_030604165.1 Alphaproteobacteria bacterium
CCGGCGGCACGCCGGCCATCAAGGCACGCCGCAGCTCCCCTTCCGAGACCACGTCCGCGCCGGCGCCGCATCGCGCCAGGGTGCGGATGATGGCGAGGTTGTCGTTGGCCTTGACCGAGTAGCAGACGGTGGCGCCGGCGACGGCCTCGGCGAAGGCCTGATAGCGGGTCACTAGCGCGCCGCTCGAATAACAATAGGCGGGCGTGCCGACGGCCTCGGCGATGCGCTCGAGCGGCACCTCTTCGAAGTGCAGCGCACGGGTGCCGCGTTCGGCCTGCCGATAGGCGAGAGCGTCCATGGGCGAGGGTCCGATCGGCGGCGCGGATTACGCGGCGCGCGCGGCGCCGTCGCCGCCCGGCGTCGCGGCCGCCGGCGCTTCGGCCGGCGGTGGCAGCAGCGCGCCCTTCTTGCCGCAACCGGCAAGGGCGATGACCAGGCCGAGGGCGGCGAGAATGGTGAGGATCACACTCAGTTTGCGAATCATAGAAAGCGCTCCCGGGCGCGCCGAACCTGCGCCGCCACTTGGGCCGGCGCCGTGCCGCCATAGCAGTTGCGCGCCTCGACCGCCTTGATCGGCGCCAAGACCTGGCGCGCCTCGGCCGTGATGCGCGGCTCGATCGCTTGCATGGCGTCGAGGTCGAGTTGCTCTAGTTTAAGGCCCCGTTCCACCGCCAGCGCGACGATCCGTCCCGTGACCTGGTGGGCCTCGCGAAACGGCATCTCGAGGGCGCGCACCAACCAGTCGGCGAGCTCGGTGGCGGTCGCATAGCCTTCGTCCGCGGCGCGCGCCATGGCGTCCACGTTCACCGTCACGTCGTGGATCATGCCGGCGCTGGCGCGCAAGCAAAGCGAGAGGCTGTCGAAGGCGTCGAACACCGGTTCCTTGTCCTCTTGCATATCCTTGCTATAGCTCAATGCCAGTCCCTTCATCGTCGTCGAGAGCGTGGCGAACGCGCCGCCGATGCGCCCCGCCTTGCCGCGCACCAGCTCGGCGGCGTCCGGATTGCGTTTTTGCGGCATCATCGAGCTGCCGGTGCTGAAACGGTCGGAAAAGGCGACGAACCCAAACGCTGTGCTCGACCAGAGCACCAGCTCTTCGGCCAGGCGCGACAGATGAATCGCCGCGATTGAGGCGAGGGCAAGCGCTTCCAAGGCGAAGTCGCGGTCGGAGACGGCGTCCAGCGAATTGGCGCTTGGCCGGTCGAAGCCGAGTTCGCGGGCGGTCATCTCGCGATCGATCGGGAACGAAGTGCCGGCCAGCGCGGCCGCGCCCAGCGGGCACTCGTTGAGGCGCACCCGGCAGTCGCGCGCGCGGTCGCGGTCGCGCCCGAACATTTCGACATAGGCCAGCAAATGGTGGCCAAGGGTCACGGGCTGGGCCACCTGAAGATGGGTAAAGCCCGGCATCACGGTGGCGACATGCTGTTCGGCCCGCTCGATCAGGGCGGCCTGCAACGCCCTGAGCTCGGCGTCCGTGCGTTCCAGCGCGCCGCGCACCCACATCCTGAAATCGGTCGCCACCTGATCGTTGCGCGAGCGCGCCGTGTGCAGCCGCCCGGCCACGGGTCCGATCAACGCCTGCAGCCTCGCCTCCACGTTCATGTGGATATCCTCGAGCTTGACGTCGAAGACGAATTCGCCGCGCTCGATTTCAGCCAAGACTCGATCCAGGCCCTGCTGGATCGCCGCGCCGTCGGCGGCCGGGATGACCTTCTGCCGCATCAGCATGGCGCAATGGGCCTTGGAACCCGCGATGTCTTCGCGGTAGAGGCGTTTGTCGAAGCCGATCGAGGCATTGATCTCCGCCATCAGATCGGCCGGCGCCGCGCCGAAGCGCCCGCCCCACATGGGGTTGGCCGCGCCATTGGGCGCGCTATCGGGCCGTTTGGCCTTGGGCTTTCCGGTCATGATCCTGGTCCGAATTCGGCTTTCGCCGGAACGGCGTATCGGCCTGTCGGGCCGATGCGCGTGCGCATAATGACCGGATTCGACGCCGGATCAAGGCCCCGCGCGTCGCCGGCGGGCGCCCGCGACCCAGGTCAAGACCTAAGTCCCGCCACACAGCGGCGCGTAATCTCTGTATGGTTCGCCGGCGATGACGATTCCTTTCCGAACCGATGGGCCCCGCACGCATCGCCCGCCGCGCCTCGCCATGGCGCGGTCGCTCGTGCTCTTCGCGATCCTGCTCGGCGCGCTCGCCACGCTCGCAGCGTCCGGCGCGCGCGCGCTGGAGGATCCCGCCAAACTGATGCAGTTTCACAATGCGCCGCAGCCGCTGCCGTCGTTCGAGTTCGCGGACGGCGACGGGCAAACGCTCAGCCTTGCCGCCTTCCGGGGCAAAGTGGTGCTGCTCAACATCTGGGCGACCTGGTGCGCGCCTTGCCGGGAGGAGATGCCGAGCCTCGACCGGTTGCAGGCGGCGTTGGGTGGCGCGGATTTTCAAGTGGTTCCGCTTTCCTTGGATCGCAAGGGCGTGGCGGTGGTGATGGCCTTTTATGCCGAGATCGGCCTCGCGCACCTGCCGGTCTATATCGATGACACCGGGCGGGCGGCGTGGGATCTTCGCCTGTTCGGCATCCCGACAACGCTGCTGCTGGATCGCGACGGTCGTGAGGTGGGCCGCTTGGTCGGCCCGGCCGATTGGGACAGCCCGGGGGCCAAGCAGATGATTCAAAGCTTTCTGGAGCGAGAATATTCACAAATTGAACAATGCTGCTCGGACTAGGTGCGCGCGCGGCCAGAGCCGTTCGTTCTCTCAGTGCGCCAGCCTTGGAGCGCCGGGCACGACCGCGACGGCGCACGAAATCGTGATTGCGGCCGATCCGGGACCGCTTGACCTGCCGGCGCCTGGAAGCCTAACTGTGCCGTTGTTTTCAGTCGCGGGAAGGGCCGTCGCGAAGCTATTATGATTGGTGAACCGCGCCGCATCGGGAGTCTGTCCGGCATTATTCGGGCGCTATCCATTGTTTTTCTGGGCGCCGCGATCTTGGTCGTGCCGTGGCATGTGCGCTTGGCTTCGGCTCAGTTCCACGGCGACGCCGCCATGGCCGCGTCGGTTGCGCCGGCTTCCCATCACGCGGCTGCGGCCGGTGACGCGGTCGCCGCCCTGTCGAGCGAAAGCGACGGCGCGGCGCAAGGCACCCAGATTCCGTGCGACGACAACTGCCCCGCCTGCGTCACGGTCGTCGCCGGCGCCGAGCGCGGCCGGGCCCGGATGGAGCCCCGGATCGATCGGCAGCATATCGCTTGGCTGCCCCCCGGCCGGGCGCCGGACGAGATTTCCGAACCTCCCAGAGCCATCGCCTGAGGGTCAAGCCCTCGGGCGCTCGATGACGAGCGAGCAGGTCCCTACAGGGGACCGGACGGGGTCGCGCGCTGGCGCGCGACGGCCAAGGATACGGTTCAACGGAGGAACCGAAATGGCGAAAGACCACGGCCGAGATGCGCCCTCGACCGGCGACGACGCGGGCTTGCCCACCGCGTCGGATGGCGCCGATCTGACGCGCCGGCGCCTGCTGCGCTCGGCCGCCGTCGCGACCGGCGGCGCGCTGCTCGGCGCGGCGGCCGCGCCAACGAAAGCGGCCTCGGCCTACGAGCCCGGGACCGGCTCCATGATGTTCATGCCGGGTCACAGCATGATCGGCGCCCACACCGAGCCGCCCGGCGCGCCGGCGGATCACGAGGTGCCATATCGCAGCTACGACCTCAGCTTCGACATCATCGAGCACGAGCGTTTGCCGCGTGTGCGCTTGCCCGTGTTCGCCTTCAACAAGCGCGTGCCGGGGCCCGTGTTTCGGGTGCAGGAGAACGACTGGATCAAGGTCAACGTCACCAACAACACCGAGGAAATGCACACCATCCACTGGCACGGGCTGGACGTCATCTACACCATGGACGGTGTGCCGATGGTGACCCAGGACCCGATCCATGCGGGCGAGACCTTCGTCTACCGGTTCCAAGCGCGGCCCGCGGGCACCCGCTTTTACCACTGCCACTGGAGCACGCCGTTGCACATGATGTCGGCGCTGCACGGCGCCTTCATCATCGATTCGCCCAACGATCCGATCCGCGAGCGCTTTCCCTATACGCGCGATTACGTGCTGATGCTCGAAGCGTTCGACGTCAATTGGTCGCGCAAGCACATCAACGAGGTGCTGGGCGGCATGAAGCGGGTCAACAAGCTCATGGCGCTGGGTAAGCTCAAGCCCGCGACACACGGTTTCTTCAAGACCTACGCGGAATTCGAGCAGGCCATCGACGACGGCTGGTCGCCACCCTACGCGCGCGGCAGCGCGGAACGCAGCCTGCCCGAGCCCGAGTTTTTCGCGATCAACGGCAAGTGTTACCCGGCGACGGAAAAGATTCTGATTCGCCAGGGCGAATTCATCCGTATCCGGCTCATCAACGGCGGCTTTCTGTCGCACCACATGCACTTGCATGGCCACAATTTCTGGCAGGTGGCGGAAGACGGCAATCCGTTGCCGGCGCCGCTGCGGCTCAACACCGTCTCGGTATTTCCGGGCAAGACCGTGGACATCATGGTCTATGGCGACAACCCCGGCTTTTGGACCTTTCACGATCACGACGTGCGCCGGGTGATGAACAACGGCATCTACCCCGGCGGCATGCTCACCGTGCTCGAGTACGAGGACATGGGCGCGGTGCCGTATGTCCCATCCATCGCGATCAACGAGTAGCCGAGAGGGCCGCACTCATGCGCAAGACAGCGACATTCATTCTGGCCGGGCTCGGCGCCCTCGCCGTTGGGGGCGCGGCCTCGGCGCTCGAAGTCGATCCCAGCGTGCCACCCGAGATCAAGCTGGGCGGGCGTCTGATCGCGACCGGCAATGTCTTCGCCAAGGAGCGTTTCGTCGGCGGCGATGCAAGCGATACGGCGATCGACATCTCCGACAGCAGCATTCTTCTGGGCGTGAGCAAATATCTTTTCAGCGCCGGCGATTTCGCCTATGGCGCGTTTGGCCTGGTGGTGCCGGAAGACGACTCCGATCTGGGCGACGACATCTTCATCCATCAGGCCCTGGTCGGCTTGGGCAGCGCCGATTACGATGTAATGCTCGGCCGCACCCGCCTGCCCAACACGCTGGTCGCCTTCCCGACCTCCGAGACGACGACCTGTTGGCCTATACCCATGTCGGCAACGCCGCGGCCAATGTGGAGGCCGAGGAGGATCAAATTTTCGGCGGCGTCATTCGCGGCACGCGTTACTTACGGAAGATATTTCGGGCCACCATGGCGGCGACCGCGCGGGCGGAGACCGACCTCGCCGATTTGGCCAGCACCGAGCGGACCAGCCGCTCCGACTTGAATGGCGCATCCGTTGCCTTCGCTTACGAGATGCCGGAGGCGATCAAGTTCGACAGCGGCGTTCGCTTTGCCGGTGTGGCGCTCGATTGGCAGCGGGCGGATCGCGTCGGGGGCGGCGAGGAAGAGGACATCGCGGCGCTGATCGCCGGCCTCTCCTACAATCTCAGCGACGATCCCGAGCACGGCTGGGCGCTGGACTTGCAGGGCATCTACAATTTTGGCGACGGCGTCGTGAACCTGGCCAGCGCGGTGGCGCGCGCCCGGGCAGAGCAGTATGCGCTGGTCGGCGCCCTGCGTTATGCCGAGCGGCCGTTTCTCCAGACGCGCTGGCAGGCGGCGCTCACGGTGGCCTGGAAAGACTACCAAGACTTTGTCAGCGCCTCGTCTTTCGCCATCGCGCCGAGCTTCGCGTGGCGTCTCGGCAGCGGCGTCGAGTTCGTCTCGCAATATCGCTACCTCGACAACGCTTCGACCTTGGCCGCGGCCGAGAACTTGGACAGGAGCCACAGCCTTTTTCTCGGGGTCTCGTTTTCGTTGGCCGCCACGTTCAACGAATCGGTTGGCGAGCGCGCTTCGATCCTGTCCCTCGAGCACGACATGTTGAACCCGGGCCCCGCCGCGCAGGGCCATTGATGAGATCGGAGAAGCGCATGACCTGGAAGCCCTGCTCGGCACTGTCACTGGCCGGCTTGCTGGTGGGCCTCGCGGCTGGCGGTGCGGCGTTTGCCGCCGAGCCGGAGCAAGACGCTCACGCCGGTCACGACATGGCGGCGATGGCGCCGGCCATAAGCGACGGCGCGTGGTCCTATCGCGACCGGGACAACCCGCGCATGGACATGCAGCGGCGCTGGCGGATGGTGCCGTCGCCCGGCAATGCAAGTTTGTTCCTATCGAGCGCCGGCATGACGCGCGGCGAGCGTTGCGCCGCGCTCGGCGGCGCGCACCACGTCATGGTCGACCGGGCGTTGCGCGCGGCCTGCGGCGAGCCGTCCGCGCCGCCGATGGCGTCCGGCGCCGCCCATGACATGGATCATGGCGCCCACGGCGCCCAACACAATTAATCGCCTGACGGAAGGGAGTGAACCGATGAAGCTCAAACGATTGGCAGTTGCCTTGGCAGGTGCCTTGGCGGTGGCGGGCCCGTTGGCGGCAGCGCTGCCGCAGGCGGCGTCCGCCGAGACCGTTATCGTGAAGATGATGTTCAACGAGG